>DASXQD010000252.1:0-2707 GCA_036493195.1 Gemmatimonadaceae bacterium
GGAAGTGCGCAAGGGGCTCGCGTTCGAACCGAATAATGTGTTGCTGCTCGGACGCAGCGCGGGCGATGAGTTGCAGCTTGGGCAATGGGCTGCGGGCACGGAACACTACAGAAAGGCGGCCCTGCTCGACCCGCAGAATGCTGCTCTGCTGAGCCTGCTCGGAAATGCCGAGCTCCGTCAACGACATTATCCGCAGGCCGACAGTGCCACGGCGCGTTCACTGGCCCTGACGCCGGACAACTTGTTCGTCATCGAGCAGGAAATCGTTCTGCATCTCATGCGTGGCGATCTGAGCGGAGCACGCGCGGTCACGCATCGGCTGCCCGTCTCCGTCGACCCATCAGCGTTGGTTGCGTATTTGGGGACGTATGAGGATCTCGGATGGGTGCTGGACCGCGCACAGGAGCGACTCTTACTCAGTCTAGGCGACGACGCGTTCGACAACGATCCTGTCGCTCGCGCGATCGTGTTCGCACAGCAGTATCGCTATCGAGGAGATTCATCGCGCATGCGCGCGTACGCGGATACTGCCCGCGTCGGCTTCGCGCGGCAGCTCGAACAGGTGCCGAGTGATCACCAGCGACAAGTCATATACGGACTCGCGCTTTCGTACCTCGGCCGCAAAGCCGAGGCCATCTCCTACGGCGAAAAATCCGTCGGCACCTCGACTACAACTTCGAATACGATTGCCTTGTACGATCGCCATCAATTGGCGCGCATCTACCTCGCCCTCGGGGAGAAGGAAAAGGCTCTGGACAACCTCGAGATCCTGCTCAAGGTGCCGTACTACCTCTCACCGGAGCGGCTCAGGATCGATCCAAACTTCGCGCCGCTTCGCGGCAATCCGCGATTCGAGCGAATGGCTGCGGGAGCCGCTCTCGCGAATTAGCGCCACTGTTGGAAGTCGCACAACGGATCAACCGGCGTTCGGCGCCTTCTTTCGCACCGTGCGAACTCCGCATTGCGCCGTCAGTTCTGATCGGCGAGTGACGGCCAGATCGCCTGCAAAGTCGTTTTCGGATTCTCGGATACGTACACCGGCACATCCGACTCCTCTGGCACTCCCCAGGTATTGATCACTCGCCCTGCGGGTGTGACCGTTCCGTACCAGCGCTCGAGATCTTCCTTCGTCACGCCGAGCGACACCAGCACGGTGCCTGGCTTCTCGCCCGGACCGAAGAACCAGTAGCTGCCGGCCGAGCTGACGACGCGAGGCAGGCCGAGTCGAGGGCCGTAGTACTCGAGCGCACCCGCCTCCCCGTAATTGTCTGCCCCGAGCACCACCTGCGCACGCTTCTCCGGCGGGAGCGAGTCGTACGCGCGCGCGACCGCCGCGGCGAGCTCCGGCCATCCGAGCATGTCCGCGTAGTCCTGCGGAAGCTTGAGCGCCACTCCCATGTTGGTTCGTGTCGCACCCGGGATCTTCGATCGCGATGCGAACGCCGCTGTCGTCTCCTTGGAGAAGATCGGGAGCTCCAGCGGCGATCCGGCCGCGGCATACGCCGCGAACACGAAGATCGCTGTCGCGCGCACGCTGAACGTGACAGTCGGAGATTGCCGTTCTGTCCATCGCTCGAAAGCGACCGCTCCCGCGGCGAAGAGCGTCGGATAGATCGGTCCGATGTAATACGACTTGCCGTGCAGCACGAGCAGCAGCGCAAACGCACCGATGCAGCTCCATCCCACAATTCTGAACGCCCGCATGCGCGGGGCGAGCACGAGATAGAGTGCGCCCGCGAGGGCGAGCAGCGCCGCCGCTCCGAGATAGAACTGGCCGCCCACGAACGACCACGCCGAGACGTGCATGAGCTGCGAGCCCTGCAGCGTTTTCATCTGCGAGATCACGGGATACCCGAGCATCACCTGGCCGACGATGCTGGGGCTTCCGATCGCGAGCGCGATCACCGCCGCCAGCCAGGGCCACGGCGTGAGGATCACGCGGCGTTGCGGGGACACGATAATCGCGGCGACGAGCGCCGCACCGAAGAACAACAGACTGAATTTGGTGAGCAGTCCGAGTCCGCACGCAACGCCGAGCACGATCCACCATCGCGGCGCCGTCGAGAGGCTGTCATCGCTCGGCGCGTTCGTGCCGAGCTTCGCGAGCGCGAACAGCGCCAGCGTCCACCAGAGCTGGTCGAGTATCACTGGCTGGAAGAGATCACCAGTGCGCAGAAACAGTGGGCTCGTCACGACTGCCATCGCCGCAAAGAGCTGCGCGAAGGTGCGGCCGCTGAGCTCTCGCGCGATGAGTCCCGCCATGAACACGAGCACTCCTGCCGTGAGTGCGGGCGCAAGGCGGATTGCGATCATGGAGTCGCCGAGCACGAAGCGCTCGACCTGCGAAAGCATGGCGATGAACGGAGGGAAATCCATCCGCCAAAGTCGCAAGTGCCGCCCCATCGCCATGTAGAGAAATTCGTCGCGCTGAAAGCCGTACGGCGAGAAGCGGTTGACCAGAATGTGCAACGCGACGGTGAGCGCGCTCAGCACAGCGAGTGCGCGAGCGGCGAGCGGCGGAGTGGATGTCTGGCTGATATCGCGTGTCATCTCGTTCGGGACTCGGGAAATCCGGAGGCTGAACAACCTACGTGGATCCGGGCTTCGCGGGTTCAATCCCGCGGCGTCAGCCCCAGCCAGCGCTCGAGCGCCTCGCGCCGCGACCGGCTCACGCGCAGCCGCACCCCTCCCTTCATCTGCAGCTCGT
>DASXQD010000253.1:0-1953 GCA_036493195.1 Gemmatimonadaceae bacterium
GCGCCTCTTCTGGACGTTCCTGCAATTCCTCATTCGATATGCGGAGAAGGCTCCGCTGTTGATCATTCTCGAGAACCTGCACTGGACCGATCCGTCGTCGCTCGAGCTGCTTCACTTCACCGCACGGCAGCTCGGCGGCGCACGCGTCGCCATTCTCTGCACGTACAGCTCGTCCGAACGCGAGAACAGCCAGGTGCTCCGCACCACCGAGCACTCGCTCGTCGGCGTCGGACTCGCGATGTCGCAGCAGCTCGCGGGCCTGCCGCCGAGCGCCACGACGGAGTTGCTACGACGGGTGTTCGGCGCGGCAGAGGACACCGTGCGCGAGTTCGCCGGCATGCTGTACGGCTCGACGCGCGGCAATCCGCTGTTCCTCGAGCAAACGATCAAGTCGCTCGTGGGCTCCGGAAGGCTGCGCCAGCGCGATGGAAGTTGGCACGGATGGGAGCTGGAAGATCTTCAGCTGCCGGCCTATATCCGCGATCTCTTTCTCGCGCGCATTAAACGGCTCTCGCCCGAAGCACACATCGTGGCGGAGATGGCCGCGGTGGTCGGGGTTCGCGTCTCCCACGACATGCTTCGCGTCGTCTGCGATCTCTCCACCGAACAGTTGTTGAGCGCCATTTCGGAGTTGCGGCGCGCAGACATGCTGCTCGAGTCGACCGAGGCGCAGGACATCGTCTACGACTTCACGCACCCGCTGCTGCGCGACACGATGCATGGGGAGCTCGGCCAGGCACGGGCACGCATGCTGCACGCGCGCGTGGCGGAATGCATGGAGACGTACTACGGATCAGATGCTCTCGCACACGCCAGCGAGCTGGCCTATCATTTCGTCCGCTCGGACGCGAGAGCGCTCGACCCGAAGGCGATCACGTTTCTGCGCGCGGCCGGCGCCCATGCGGGGGCACGCCATGCACATCGCGAGGCGGCGAGCTATCTGCAAACGGCCTTCGAGCTCGCTCAACGCGGGGCGATCGATACGCAGCTGCGTGCGGATCTCATCGAGGAGCTGGCGCACGCGAAGCAGAGCAGCGGAGATTCCCGCGCCGCGCTCACGCTGTGGGAGCAGGCACAGCGCGATGCGAGCGCCGCGCGCATGTTGCCGCGACTCGCCGGCATCGAGCGCCGCCTTGGCAACCTTCTCTACTCGCAAGGTCGCTTCGTCGAGGCGCTCGCCCACTACGACATGGGGATTGCGGCAGCCGAGCGCTCACATGATGACCGTGCGCTCGCCAAGCTGCTGACATCCAAGACGACGAGCCTCGAGGCGCTCGGCGACGCGAAGGCACAGGCGCTGGCGCTGCGCGATGCGTTGGCGATTGCCGAACGGCTGGATGACAAGAAGCTGCTCGCGCGCGTGCACCGCGCGTCCGCGTTGTTCTATGCGTGGACGGGGATCCGGGACCGCGCCGCATCACACGCCACGCATGCCCTCGAATTCGCGCGGGCCAATGGCGAGCCGGCGGAGGCGTGGTCAGCGCATTGGACGCTGGCCGTGTTGTCCGCGATCTCCGGAGACACGGTCGCGACGAAGCATCACTTCGTGGAGGCTCGACGCATCGCGGACGAGCTTCACTCGCCCGTGCTGCATCTGCGAGTGGACGAGATCGAGATCGAGTACAAGAGCGCCACCGGAGACTGGCCCTCTGCGGTCGAGCAGGCGGCGCGGAGCATCGCGCTCGCTCGAGCGCTGGAACAGCGCACGCTGTTGCCACGGCTGCTGGCGTACACGGGTATTCTCAGCCTCGGGCGAGGACGCATCGAAGAAGGAAAGCGCTATCTCGATGAGGCGTGGACGTTGTCCGGCGCCGAATTTCCGGACAAGCGTTCCGGCGACGTGCACACCTTGGTGCGCGTATACGCCGGCATGGCCATCTATCATCTCACCGTGGGAGAGTACGACGAGGTGATGCGCTGCGGCTTGATCGGAATCTCCATCGCCGATCGTGC
>DASXQD010000254.1:0-9673 GCA_036493195.1 Gemmatimonadaceae bacterium
CGACTTCCTGGCGGTTGATCTCGTGCAGCTCGCTGCGGGGAATCGTGGACCAGCGGCGCATGTCGTCGCCGCGAGGGGGCGGTGGCTGCTTCACCTGCGCGCGTACCGGGGCCGATCGCGCCGGGCGCGCGCGCGCGCGCCCGCGTGTGCGCTCCAGCACGAAGAGATATACCGCCGCGCCCAGCAGTCCGCCGAGATGTGCCAGGTGCGCGATGCCTGGCTCGAATCCGCCGAGGCCGAAGAGCGACAGGACCACGGTGAGAACGACGACCCACCGCACCTGGATGGGAATAACACCATAGATGAAGACGCGATCGAGAGGCCAGAACCGCGCGTACGCGAGCTCGACTCCGAGCACCGCGCCCGATGCACCAATGATCGCGACGTTCGGCACGAACACCGAAAAGAGCGCCCCTGTCAACCCCGCAATGAAGTACAGCGCTATGAAATGGCTGCTGCCGAGTCGCTCCTCCACGCGAGGTCCGAAGAAGTAGAGCACGATCATGTTGAAGAGGATGTGCCAGAAACCACCGTGCACGAACATGTACGTGATCGGCGTCCAGGGCGCTTCCAGCACGTGCGCGGGGACGAACTCGAGCATCCGCGTGATTTCCGGATAGCCGAGTTGCAGCAGGAACACGCCGATGTTCGCGATGAGCAGTCGTTTGACCCAGGGTGTCATGGACGTAGGCTACGGGGCCGCCGAATGATTTTCCAGAGCGCTCGCGCGCTTATCTTGTGCCATGCCTGAAACCACCCCGGACAGAGGGGCACTGCGGGTATTGCAGGGCGGCGCACTCGCGATCGTGCTGGCCGCCGCGACCTACAAGCTATTCGAGCTCGATCGATATTTTGTTCCAAAGGAGCTCGCGCTCCATCTCACCGCGCTCGCCGCCATCGTCGCGTGTGTGCAGGGAGCGCGCCGCCTCCAGCTCACGCGCGTGGAAATTCTGTTCGGCGCCTATCTCATTTTCGGAATCATCTCGGCTGCTCTCGCTACGAATCACTGGGCGGCAGCGCGCGCGGTCGGAATCAGTTTTTCGGGGCTGATCATTTTCTACGCGGCGCGCGCGACCTCCGAATCCGGAGCGAGGTGGCCGCTCCTGGCCGTGCTCGCCGGCGCGATCGTGCTCGCGTCCGTCACGTCGCTGCTACAGGCGTACGGCGTCACGAGCGACTACTTCTCGCTGAACCGCTCGCCGGGCGGAACGTTCGGCAACCGTAATTTCGTGGCGCATCTCGCGGCCATCGGCGCGCCCACGCTGCTCCTGCTGCTCGTGCTCGATCGTCGAGCGCGCGGAATACTCGCCACGAGCCTGGGGATTGCGATTCTCGCGGCCGCGCTCGTGCTGTCGCGCAGCCGCGCCGCAATGCTCGCGGTGATCGCCGCCGCCCTCGTGCTCGCGCTCGGCGTCTGGATGGCGCGGAGCCGCTGGCGCGATCCGCGGATTGGGCGCCGGTATCCGCTGGCGGCCGCTTTCGCAGCCGCGGGCGCCGCCGCTGCCATTCTCCTTCCGAACGCGCTCAACTGGAAGAGCGATTCGCCTTATCTCGATACCATGACCGGTGTGGTCAACTACCGAGAGGGAAGCGGTCACGGTCGGCTCGTCCAGTATGGCACGTCCCTCAAGCTCGCCGCACAGCATCCGCTGTTCGGCGTGGGACCCGGCAACTGGGCGGTCGCCTATCCAAAGGTCGCTGCCAAGGGCGATCCATCGATCGATCGGGATGACGGGATGACGTCCAATCCGTGGCCGAGCAGCGATTGGATCGCCATGCTGGCGGAACGCGGTCTTCCCGCGACGCTCGCCTTCGCGCTCGCGCTCGTCGGACTCACCGTGCTGTCCCTGCGTGCGATGCGAAACGCGCTCGATCTCGATGAGCTTCTGCCGCCGCTCACGCTGCTGGCGACGCTCGCCGCGATGATGGTGGTCGGCTGCTTCGACGCGTCGCTCCTACTCGCGACACCGACGCTGTTCGTATTCGCGATTCTCGGCGCGCTCGCGCCGCCGTCCGCAACGCGCGTCTCCATTCCGCTATCGACCGCCACCGCGCGCGGCCTCGCGCTGACCGGAGGCGTGATCGCGATCGCGCTCCTGCTCTCGCTGCGCTCGGTCTCGCAGCTCGTGTCGATGGGGATGTTCTCATCCGCCACCACGGTCGCCGCGTACGATCATGCGGCCACCGTAGATCCAGGGAGCTACCGGATTCAGATGCGCATCGCCGAGCTCGGAGCGGAGCGCGCGCGATGTGATCTCGTGAAGCGGCACGCGGTGCGTGCCCACGATCTCTTTCCCGCCGCTCCGGAGCCCACGCGCCTGCTCGCCGGATGCGGCGTGCGCGTCAAGCGCCGCTGAGCTCGAGCGCCGCGCGATCGCGCGCGAGCGGCTCCGGGACCCAGCAGTGCATGCCCACCGAGCGGAGCCCCGCATCCTCGAACGCGTGCCGATAGAAAGTCGGGGAGCGCTTCAAGTAGCCCTGCAGATCGCCCTCGATGTCATCGGCACTCGTGAAGAGCCCGAGGTAGGCGACTCCGCGCAGCCGTTGCGCGAGCGCGTGCATTCCGGGCCGCAGAACCGGAGTTGCAACGTAGTGAAGGACGTCGTTGCAGATCACGATGTCGAAGCGGCCGCGAACGCCGGAGGCGCTCAGCGATGCGATGTCGCCCTGGCGGATGTTGCGGCGCGCGCCATAGCGCCGGACGGCGTACGCGCTCGGCTCGAGCCCCAGATATTCGAGACGCGGCCGCTCGCGTGCGAGCGCCGCGCGCCAGAGTCCCTCGCCGCAGCCGACATCGAGCGCGTTGCGCGCGCGGCGTCCGAGCAGCTGCTCCGTCAGGGCGATGATCGTGCGAGCGATGCGTGCGCGCTCGGCTGCGGTGGAAACGCGATGCCGAGGATGGCGGTACCAGCGGTCGTAGTAGGCCTGGCCGAAGCCGTCGGTCAGCTGGCGCCTCGCGGAATTCCGACGCGCTCGGGCGTGCCTCCCTGCACCTTCAGCAAATAGCGCTGCGATTCGGAGATGCGCTCGACCTCGATCGAGACCGATTCTATGCCCTGCTCGATGCGCTCGAGGCGTGCGCCGAACTCCGCGGGCATCGCGGGCTTGATGGCGCGACGCTCGATGATGCTGCCGAAGGCGCGTGCGAGCGGCTTCCCGACCGCGATGACCGCGATCATGAGAAACAGGGCGTAGCCGAGATTTTCTATGCGCGGCGGAATGTCGAGTGGTGGATCGACGGGCACGGACGTGCCGGTTTCAATTTGTGGCAGCGGGGCGATCGGAGCGAAAGGGACGCCGGGGGTATGGATCGTGACCGTCTTGCCGTTCTTCGTAATGGTCGTGACCCCTTTCCCGTCTTCGGTGATGTCGACGCCCTGGGCATGCTGGGCCGCGGCATCGGCCGCTTTCTTCGCTGCCTGCTCGGATACCCCCGCCTGCCGAAGCTGCTGATTCACCTGCGCCCTGATCTGGGCGGAGAGATCATTGGCGGTCTGGTCGGCGGGCGGAGTTGACGTTTGTTGAAGCGCGTGGGGCATCGTAATCCTCGTGGTTGGCATATCCGGCCCTATTAACTACGGCATCGAGCGTCGTCCTGTTTCGGGGGACCGGCGCCAGTTGCTGCTCACCCCGCCATACTTATATTCGGGCCACGGAGGGCTTTCCGCACCCCCACGCCAACACGAAGGGCGTAATGGACTGGACGATCATCGGCGTCAACTTCCTGTACGCGGCGCTTGGCGTCGTGCTCATGTGGCTGGCCTACCGCCTGTTCGATCGGCTCACTCCGCAGGTGGACTTCGCGGAGGAGCTGAAGAAAGGAAATATCGCGGTGGCGATCTTCATTGCTGCACTGTTCATCGCCATCGCGCTGATTGTGGGTCGCGCGCTCAACTAGGAGCGGCATGAGCACCGCCTTCCGAACCGTGCTGTGTGCTGCGCTCGTTATCGTCGCGAGCGCGGAAAGCCCGCAGCGCGCTCTAGCGCAACGCATTCCGTCCGACAGATATGATTCGTACTTCAAGAAATATGCGAAACGGTATTTCGGAATCGGTTTCGACTGGAAGTTGTTCAAGGCACAGGGAATGGCGGAAAGCGGCCTTTCACCTGCCGCGAAGAGCTGGGTGGGCGCACGCGGGATCATGCAGCTCATGCCGTCCACGTACCACGACATCAGCTCGCATCGTCCCGAGATGACGTCGATCGACGATCCGCAGTGGAACATCGCTGCGGGGATCATGCACGATCGAGATATGTGGACGCTCTGGAAGGACAGCGTTCCCGATGACGATCGATGGCGTTTCATGTTCGGCGGATACAATGCGGGCGAGGGCACGATCTTTCGCGCGCAGGGAGTTGCGCGAGCCTCGAAGCTGAACGAGCGTACGTGGCCGAACATCGAGAGCATCGCACCCACCGTTCCGCGATGGCGCTACAAGGAGACGCTCGGCTACGTGCGCACCATCGAGGCTAACCGCAGGCAACTGACGCGGCTCACGGCGCCGCGCGACTCCGCGGCGCCCTAACGCATGAGTGACGGGCTCGCGCACTCCCGGCAAATCGTTCGTCCCGTGAGCACGCGCCAGAGCTTCTGCCATCGGCTTCCGTGATAATGCCGCTCGCACAGCAGCCGGTTGCAGAGATGACAATAGCCCCCGGCGCCGGGGTCGAACATCGCGCCGCACCTCTCGCACGCCGCGACCACCTCCGATTTGCGAAGCAGGGGAACGCCCAGCATTGCGACTCCTAGCGGCTCCTATTGCGCCTGCTCAAACGAATTCATACGCACACCCATGTTCCTGCGCGAGGCCGACGAGCATCGTGTTCGCGGGTACGAGCCGCACGCCGGGGTTCAGTCCTCGAACGAGCTCGTCGTACACCCTGTCGACCGTTTCGTGTGAGGCCAGCGAGAGCTCGCGCGCGATCGCCCGAAGCGCCTTGTCGCACTGAGAGAAAATCGTTCCGCGCGACTGCAGTGCCGTCACGGAAGCGCGTTTCGGATCGCTGGCGGGAGCATTCAGGAAGACATTGTGGGCGGCACCGTCCTTTCCCGCGCTGTCGCTCAGGCGCCATCGGTCCGCAAGCTTGTACTTCGCCCAGATCGCATCGTTCGCGTTTATCGGAAAGCCCGAGCCGGCAATGCTCACGATCGTGTTCACCTGCGGGTATTCGAGCTGATAGACGTCGCGCCACACATCGAGGTAGTTGGCGACGACGTGCAGTGGTCCGGGTACGTCCTCGAGTTTCCCGACTTCGAACACCTGGCGGTGCTTTCCCTCGAGCTGATCGAGCCAGGTGAGATCCCACGGTGCACTCGGCACGCTCTCGGGCATGACTGCTGCCTGCAGACGCTTGCCCGAAAACAGAGGAGCGAGCACCGTCGCACCCGCGGCTGCAGCGAGTGAGGCGAGGAACGTGCGGCGAGGCGCTCTCTTTTCGAGCATGCGTTACTCCAGCATTTGAATTTGTGATCTAGGTCCGGTCCAGGCTGGCATGGTCAATGCTTCTGCGAACTTCGCAACGGTCCACACCTTGCTTATCAATTGGCAACTTAGGCCGAACACCGTAGGCCGGGTCCACATTGTTGAATTTCAGGGGGAGCTCATGAAGATCAAACTCATCGCGATCGCGGCGATCGCCCTCTCGCCGGCCGTGGTGCTTGGCCAGACGAGAACTCACATTCGCGTGTCGAAGGACGGCTCGCACGCGACGTCCACCGGCGACGTGACGACGTCACCGTCGACGACAACGACACCATCATCGTCGACGACGACGGACTCCTCGTCGATGACGACACCGTCTGCGTCGACGACGACCACCACGCCATCTTCCTCGACGACGACGACGACAACGACGACCGACTCTTCGTCGATGACGACGACGCCGTCTTCGACCACGACGACGCCTCCTTCGTCCACCACCACGACTGACTCTGCGATGGGAACGACGACCACCACGCCGTCGTCGTCCACCACGACTGATTCGTCGGCAAGACCGACCACCGATTCGACGCAGCTCGGCACCGGCGCCGCGGCTCCGACGCCGACGCACAGCCAGCAGACCGACAGCTCGGCCACGACCACCACGCCGCCGAACGCCAGCACGACGACCACCACCACCACTACGGACAGCACTGCGGCCGGCGCCATGCCGCGCAGCAATCTGACCGTCTCACCGATCGACAGCACCAAAATGGGAATGCCGTCCACGCGTGAAACGCAGCGTGCCGACAGCGCCCGCGCTGCAGCGCGCGTAGACAGCACATCGACTACGACCACCACCACCACGACGGACAGCACCAAGCCGCCGCGCTAACCAGGCAGCTCCAACGAAATTCGCACACGGGGAGAGCGATTCGCTCTCCCCGTTTTGCGTTCAGCGTTGCAATCTCGCCAACTGCTGCGATCGGAACTTCGCCACCTTCGGCGCTATCACGACGCGGCAGTATCCCTGATTGGGATTCTTCGTGTAGTAGTTCTGGTGATAGTCCTCGGCGGGATAGAATGGCGCCGCATCGACGATCTGCGTGACGATCGGATCATCCCAGATCTTCTGCGCGTTCACCTCCGCAATCGTCTGCTCGGCTATCGCGCGCTGTTCGGGCGAATGCGCGAAGATGACGGAGCGGTACTGCGTGCCCACATCCGCACCCTGCCGGTTCAGCGTCGTCGGATCGTGCACGCCGAAGAACACCTCGAGCAAATCGTGATAGCTGATCTGCTGCGGATCGAAGGTGATCTGCACGACCTCTGCATGTCCGGTCGCTCCGGTACACACCTGCTGATACGACGGGTTGGCGCGCGTGCCGCCCGCATAGCCGGAGACGACGCTCTTCACGCCACGCAGCTCGCGGAAGAGCGTATCGACGCACCAGAAGCATCCGGCGCCAAGGGTCGCGACTTCGCTTTGTGAATTTGTCATGCGTGAAATCTAGCGGCTTCGAATACTGGCACCGTCGCGCGCTCAGGCGCTGAGCGACAGCTGCAGCTTCTCGGAGAACTCGTGCAGCCGTATCGGCAGCGCGATGGATTGCAGCCCGCGCTCCGCCGCGAGGTCTGCCACCTCCGCGCGCGAGCGCGAAGGCGTGAAGAGCAGCACCGCCGCGCCGACACTTGCGGCGGCGCGATATGCGTCGTCCTCGCACGCACCATCGTGCTCGCAATCGAGAAGGACCAGGTGAGGACGCACACGTGCGATGGAGCCGGCGACCGACTCGTCGCTGCACGGCTGGGCCGCACGATGCCCCGACAAGTCGACGAGGGAGCACATGAGCGTCTGGATCAGCGGTTCCTTGGCGATGACCAGGATCGTGCTCGGCGTCGGCGACAACGGGACCTGCACAGCTAGAGGGACAATCCTCCGGAGCTAACGCAATCGGCGGTCCACGAGCCTCGGGTGCAGTAAGCTGCTCGTCAGGGGCCCGAAGTGCCGCCCATCGCAGTTCGAGCCTTCTGTGTCTGCGCGACGTACTCGCTGGGATAGTAGAAACGAAAGGCGCGGCGGTCGCACTGGATGATTCCGTACTCGTCCCCGCGGGCGAGCAGCTCCTCGTAGTCCGAGCGGCTTGGCTGGCAGCTGTACGCCAGCGGACCGTCGGCGCGGCAGGAGCTCGCATCGTCGGTGAGGCACGTGGCGGGTGTGTGCGTGTGCAGCTCCGGCGTGCCCTTCGCGCACTCGAACTGCACGTGGTTGGGATCCTGGCTGGTAGGGGTGGCCGGTTTGACCGCGAGCACGCGAAAGATCGAGTCGATCCCCCCGCCGAGTGTGGGACGCGAGGAGATTCGCGCGCGCTGCACGCAGTACGCGCGCTCGCTCTGCACGGAGTCATCGCTCCACGCGGTGCGCAACTCTGCCGTCACCGAATCACCCATCACGCCGTAGCGCACCACCTGCGCCGAGAGCGGCCGCGTGCCCCCGGCGAACATCGTCACGAGAAGCGCGGCCGCACCAATGCCGTAACCCATGTGCCTTCGGTCAACCTCCGTGCGGAAGGAGCTCCACTGTCGATTTGAAGGTCTGCTGGATGGGTGCACCCTCCGACTCGTTCATCTTCTCGGTGAGATCCGTGCGCTGCGTCGACTGTCCACCGAGCAGCACTCCCTTGTCGGTGAAGAACTGCATACCCGTGACCGTGCCACTGCTGCTTATCTCCAGCGGTTGGCCGGCTTCCGTCCCCTTACCGAGCTGCGCGATGGTTGTGTAACGATCGATGCGCCACGCGTGCTGCCCGCTCACGGTCGTGTCGCCCGCAACCTTGTACGTCGTGACCGAGCTCGACGTGATGTTGATCGTTCCGACCTTCGGATGCTCGACGACGGTGTCGGCCCAGCTGGCGCCCTGCGCAAGCGCGCGGGGCGGCAACGGAAGCAGGAAGCGCTTGAGCGCGGTCGCAGTCGCGCCGAGCTTGCCATCGGTGGAGTTGCCCATGGGCGTGAGGGTGTAAATCCGCCCCCGCGGCGACATGGTTCCAGTGAATTTCGCGCCCTGCAGCACGGCGATATCGGGCGCCGGCGCATCGAGCGTCGATGTGATGCGAATGGAATCCACCGTCATCGCGACCTTGAGCGTATCGCTGGACAGCGGCGCGACCTCGAGAGAGATCCACTGATTCGTGGTCGTCGAGAAGTCGAAGGGCGCCCGCCCGCCGCCGAGAGGCTGAGCGCGCGTGCTCACGGTGGTCACATGATAACGGAGCTTACCCGGCGCGTATGCCGTGGCACCCTGCGCGAATGCGATGGACGTCACAAATGCACTCGCCGAAATGATCAGCGCGACATGGCGAGCAAAGTTCGAGGACATGCAAACTCCTGGTGCGGTAAGAG
Organism: Gemmatimonadaceae bacterium; assembly: GCA_036493195.1. Classification (GTDB taxonomy): domain Bacteria; phylum Gemmatimonadota; class Gemmatimonadetes; order Gemmatimonadales; family Gemmatimonadaceae; genus FEN-1250. The sequence continues at coordinate 8,823 of DASXQD010000254.1, forward strand.
ATGCGTTGGCCATGGAAAGACCGGTCGAATTCTGGAATTGAACTGAATACCCCGAAAGCAAAAGAATGTCCACAGGACGCGCGGGAAGCACGCCTCTTGCAAACTCTGCCTAGTGAGCCCGGGCGTTGCCGGGGCGCCAGACTATACGGAGGAAGACATGAACCGCTCTCTATCACGTTTTAGCATCGCCTCGGCCGTTGCAGCATGCACAGTGCTCGCCGCGTGCCAGAAAAAGGGCGATGTGGCTACAAGCGACACCACGGCTGCGTCCGCCATGACCAACCGCACTGATACTACCGCATCAGGCGGAGCGGTGGCGACCCCGAAGAATGACTGGACCGACGCGCAGATTCTCTCGTTCGCCGCAACTGCAAATGCGGGTGAGGTTCAGGAAGGCCAGTTGGCGGAGCACAAGGCGACGAATCCGGCAGTGAAGAACTTCGCGAAGCTGATGGTCACGGACCACACGAAGATGCTCGCCGATACCCGTGCGCTCGAGAAGAAGCTCGCGATCACGCCTGACAGCTCCAAGGACGACGTGAAGGATCTCGCCAAGAGCGGCCAGGATGATATGAAGGATCTGTCGAACAAGAAGGCCGGCAAGGACTGGGACGAGGACTACATCGGCAAGCAGGTCGACGACCACCAGAAGGTGCTCGACAAGCTCAATGATGCCTCGCAGTCAGCGAAGTCGCCCGACCTGAAGAACGCGCTCAACGAGTCGATCGCCAAGGTGCAGGGTCATCTGACACAGGCGAAGGCGATCAAGGACAACACGCTCAAGAGCTGACGCGTCGCGTCACGGCTCGAGAGATGAAGCGGCACGCCGTCAATGGCGGGCCGCTTTTGTG
>DASXQD010000255.1:0-5074 GCA_036493195.1 Gemmatimonadaceae bacterium
GGACAGCTGTGACTATGAGGGCAACACCTTTCGCCACAACGGCGCGGGCGTCGCGGTGATGTACTCGCACGGCGTGCAGATGGTGGAGAATCGCTTCGAGGGCAATCGCGGCGCCGCTGCGTACGGACTGCTCCTCAAGGAGATCGCCGACAGCCGTCTCGAGCGAAACTATTTTCTCGACAACACCGCGGGGCTCGTTGCCGATGGTGCGACGCGGCTCATCGCGGATCGCAATCAGTTCGTGGACAACGGATGGGCGCTCAAGCTTCAGGCGAGCACCGAAGACGCGCGGTTCACCGGCAACGACTTCGCCGGCAACACCTTCGACGTCGCGACCAACAGCCGCTCGAGCTCGAGCACCTTTCGAGGCAACTACTGGTCCGCCTACGATGGCTACGATCGCAATCACGATGGCACGGGTGATGTGCCCTACTCGCCGGTGCGCCTCGCGTCCGTCATCGTCGCGCAGACCGAGCCCGCGCTCATTCTCCTCCGCAGCAACTTTCTCTATCTCCTCGACGCAGCCGAGCGCGTCATTCCGGCACTGACGCCCGAGACACTCGTGGACTCCACTCCCGCCATGCGCTGGGTACGATGACCGAGCCACTGATTCGCATCACGAATCTCGCGAAAGCGTTCGGATCGCTGCCGGTTCTACGGTCGGTCGATCTCGCGGTTCGTCCCGGACGCGTCATGGCGATCGTCGGTCCGAATGGCGCAGGGAAGACGACGCTGATCAAGTCGCTCCTGGGTCTCACGCACCCGGATGCGGGCGCGATTTCGTTCGCGGGTGTCGAAGTGAATGGAGCGGACGCCTACCGCGCCCGCATCGGCTACATGCCGCAGATCGCGCGGTATCCCGACAATCTCACGGGATCGGAGCTGCTGGCGATGCTCAAGGACCTGCGCGGCGCAACTGCCCGGCTCGATGAGGAGCTGATCGAGCTGCTGGAGCTCGAGGCCGCCCTCGCAAAACCGTTGCGAGTGCTCTCGGGAGGCACGCGGCAGAAGGTGAACGCGGTGATGGCATTCCTGTTCTCGCCGGAGCTGCTCGTGCTCGATGAGCCCACGGCCGGTCTGGATCCACTCTCGAGCAGGATCCTCAAGGACAAGATCCTGGCCGCGAGCGCCTCGGGTCGCACGTTCATCGTGACCTCGCACATCATGAACGAGCTCGAGGAGCTCGCGGATGACGTCGCGTTCATGCTGGAAGGACGCGCGCTCTTCGTGGGCACGCTCGCCGAGCTCAAACGAGTCACCGCTCAGCCGACGCTCGAGCGTGCGATCGCGACGATGATGCGGCGCGGCTGGCTCACGGAGGCCGCGTGAACACGCTGCTCAAGGTGCTCAAGTACCAGGCAAAGGATGCGACGCGCAGCAGATGGCTGCTCGCCTACGCCGCATTCTTCATGGTCGTCACGGAGATCCTGCTGCGCTTCAGCGGCGATTCCATCAAGGTGCAGCTCAGCCTCGTGAGCGTCGTGCTCTTTCTCGTGCCACTCGTGTCGATCGTCTTTGGCACGATCTATCTCTACAACGCGCGCGAATTCATCGAGCTGCTGTTGGCCCAGCCGGTCAATCGGCGCCAGCTGTACGGCGGCTTGTATCTCGGCCTCACGCTCCCACTGGTTCTCGCATTCGTGTGCGGACTGGGCACGCCATTTCTCTTGCACGGCAGCGACAGCTCGGCGATCGGCACACTCGCGTGGCTGCTGAGCGCCGGCGTCGTGCTGACGGGTGTCTTCACCGCGGCGGCCTCGCTCATCGCGATACGATGCGAGGACAGGCTGCGGGGGCTCGGTGCTGCAATCGGCGTGTGGATGCTCCTGACCGTCGTCTACGATGGATTCGTGCTCTTCGTACTCGCCGCCTTCTCGAGTTATCCGCTCGAGCGCGCCGCGCTCGGCCTGATGATGGCGAATCCGATCGACCTCGCACGCGTGTCACTGCTGCTGCGATTCGATGGCGCGGCGATGATGGGCTATACCGGTGCCGTATTCCTCGACTTCTTCGGCAGAGGCTACGGGATGGCGCTCACGGCGGCCGCGCTCGCGCTGTGGATCTCGCTGCCGCTGCTGTTCGGAATGCGCGCCTTCGAGCGCAAGGATTTCTAAATGGCCGTGCTCTGTCTTTCTGCCAATCACATAGGAGATTTCATGAAGCGACAGCTCTTGCTGGAAACGATTTTCGTTTGCGCCGTGGCCGCCGCCTGCGGAACGCAGGATACCGCAAAGGGCACGTCCGATGCGGCGCCCGCGACTGCCACCAGCGCTCCGGCTGCGGTGACTCCCACCGGCAAGACCGTTACGGTCGAGCTCAACAGCGATGAAAAGGGGAACTACTTCAAGCCAGCGACTTTCGAGGTGCATCGGGGAGATGTGGTCCGCTTCACGCTGAAAAGCGGCGTCCACAATGTGCACTTTCTGCCGGACTCGAACGCCGGCAAGAGCGGTCTTCCACCGGCCAGCGATATGCTTCAGCTACCCGATCAGACGCTCGACATTCCGGTGAACTTCGCGGAAGGCACGTATTACTTTCAATGCGATCCGCATGCCGCGCTCGGAATGATGGGGCACATGAAGGTCGAGGACTGATTCACCACTCTTCAATCAACTCCGAATGCCGACGCTCACGTGGCCGTACGTTCATCTGCTGATCAACCACTTTCCGGTGGTCCTCACCGTCGTCGCGTGCGTGGCGGCAGTCGCGGCCGCGATCACGAACCGGCGGGCGTTGTGGCTCAACGCAATGGCGATGCTCACGGCGGCGGGACTCGTGGTCTACCCGGTGCACTTCACCGGTGATCAGGCGGACCATGCCCTGCACGATCCGTGGTACATCAAGCGCGGGGTGATCGACACGCACGACAATGCGGCAGGGATCGCGTTGGTCATCATCCTCGTCGCCGGCGTGATCGGCGCCTACGGATGGTGGCGCGCGTTGAAGCGCCGCGACGAGATCATCCCGGGCTGGATACGCGCCGGCGTGCTGATTGGTGCGCTCGCCGGATTCGGGTCGGTCGCGTACACCGCGTATCTGGGCGGCAAGATCATTCACGATGCGCCGGTGCTTCAACTTCCCGACGCGCCGGCGGGTCTGCCGCCGGGTGTCGCCACTCCGCCGCGCAGCGGTGGCGAGCATCCGCGAGGCTGACCCCGCGGAGCTCACCCAAGCGCTGTTACATCACGACCTTCGACGTTTTCACCGTCACTGCCGGAACGTCGAGCTCTTTCATAAGCCGGTTGAACGCCCCGACATCGCTGTTCTCCAGCTCGCGCAGCTTCTGCAGCTGCGCATCGACCTTCCCCGAGAGATCCTTGAGCGACTCCAGTTGCGACTGCGTGGGCGCGTTGTCTCCCGTGATGAGCTGAATGTTCAGCGTCAGCATCATGTTGTAGAGCTTCACCGGATAGTGCAGGGTGATCTCGTCGGCATGCGAGTGCACCTCGACGAGCTCCTCGCGAATCGCTTCGAGCTTTGCGCGCAGCGGCTTGGCGGCAGCCGACACGCGTGAGGAGTATGGTGCCTTCTTCACCTGTTCCACCCGCTGGTCGAGCTGCTTCTCCATCGTCTCGATCTGTCTGGCCGATGTGACCGTGGAGTCGAGCGCATCGCGCAGTCGGAACCATGCGGCGGCCTGCGCCTGCAGATCGGCCGGCGATACGGTCGTGCGTGGATCGTTGACGACGACGAACGGCTGCGAGTACGACTTTCCGTCTGCGGTGAGCCGCACCGTGTATTTGCCGGGCTGCACCATCGGTCCATTGATCGTGCCGTAATCCACGAGAATCTCCTTGATGTGCTTCACATCCTCATAGCGGAGATTCCACACGAAGCGGTTCAGGCCCACCCGCGTGCTGACCACCGAGTCGCTCGGCGCATACGATGTGCTGTCGTCGCTCTCGATCTTCTTTTTGCGACCACGCGACGCCGTGCTGTCGTGCTGCGCCTTCTCGGCGGAGTCCTTTGCGCTCTTGCCCGACGAATCGGCGCGCGCGCTGTCCTCCGCCGATGCGCCCTTCGAGGAAAACGTGCGAATCACCTTTCCCGCTGGATCGAGAAACGCGAGCGTGACGGGTCCCTTCGGCTTCTCGCGAAAGGTGTAATCCACCGTCACACCGGACGGCGGATTCTGCCCGGCCGCGACGCTTCTGCGCGCGCGCCCACCGTCCCAGCGAATCGCGGTGTCAGGCGTGAACAGGTGCGCCGGCTCGCGCCGGATCGCATCCGTGAGCTGACGGAGCGGCGAGAGGTTGTCGAGAACCCAGAACGAGCGCCCGTGCGTCGCGACCGCGAGATCGTTGTCGTGCACGAGGAGATCGCGCGCGGAGCTGCGCGGCAGGTTGAGCTGCAGCGATTGCCAGCGTGCGCCATCGTCGAAGGAGACGAACACGCCGATCTCGGTGCCGGCGTAGAGCAGACCGCGCTTCACGGGATCCTCGCGAATGGTTCGCGTGTACGCGATGTCCGGAATGCCCGCGCTGATCGCCGTCCAGCTTTTTCCGAAGTCGGTGGTGCGATAGAGATACGGATGAAAGTCATCCTGCTGATAGCGATTCGCCGCCAGGTACGCCGTTCCCGCATCGTAATGGCCTGGCTCGATGATGCTCACGCGCGTGAACTTCCCCGCGAAGTGCGGCGTGACGTTCTGCCACGTGGCGCCGTTGTCCTGCGATACGTGAACGAGTCCATCATCGGATCCCGCCCAGAGCACGCCCGCCTTCAGCGGCGATTCGGCAAAGGCGAAAATCGTCGCGTAGACCTCGGTGCCCGTTTCGTCGTGCGTGATCGGTCCGCCCACGTGACCGAGCGTGGCCGGGTCATGGAGCGTGAGATCGGGAGAAGCCGCCTGCCAGGTGAGACCCTCGTTCGTCGTGCGAAAGACGCGCTGCGCCGTCGCATAGATGGTCGAGCGTTCGTTCGGAGAGGTGAGCAGCGGGAACGTCCACTGAAAGCGGAGCGGCATATCCTTCGCCGCGTAGCCATCGTAGTTCGGCAGCCCGACGCTGATGTCCCGCAGCTCGTTCGTCTTGCTGTTGAAGCGCTGAATCTGGCCGAAGTACGATGAGCCGTA
>DASXQD010000256.1:0-3391 GCA_036493195.1 Gemmatimonadaceae bacterium
GGCCGCACCTGCTCCCATTCGAAGTAAGCCAGTGGACCGGTATTCTTCAGCTCGCGGAAGTGCGTGTCGCTCGCCAAGCCGACGACCGTCCACTGACTGTTGTCGAAACCCTGCGCGAGGCGCTTGCCGATGGGATCCTGATTCGGCCAGAGCTGCCTCGCGAGCGTTTCGTTGATGATAACGACCTGGTCCGAACCCTTCGTATCGCTCGCTGCGAATGTACGGCCGCGGCGCATCGGAATCGCGAAGGTGCGGAAGTAGTGAGGGCCGACGAACTCGAAGGGCACGAACGGACTGCGCTCACGCTCCGATGCCGGCTGCTCGGCCGGCGCGAGCTTCATCAGGTACAACGACTGGCCCTTGAACGGCAGGTTCTCGATGGGTGAGGCGGCAATGACGCCAGGCATGCCCTCGAATCGTGTCACGAGCGCCCTCGCGATCTCAGCGACACGCTCGGGTGTGGGCATTGCGCTCTGTGGGCCATCGAAGGTGAGAATCGAGAGGTGGTCTGATTCGTAGCCGAGTGGCATCGACTCGAGACGGCTCAGTGAGCGCACGAACAGCGCCGCACCCGTCAGCATAACGAGCGCGAGTGCAATCTGTGCGGCGACGAGCCAGCGCCGCAGTTGCTGTGTCGATGTCATCGAGGTCCCCGACCGGGAATCCGCGCGAAGTCCGCCGACAGTGCCGACGCGAGAGGCATGAGCGCTCGGAACCAGAGCAAAGACGAGGAATGCGCCGAGCGAGATGACCGCCGTCGCCGCGAGAGGCGCGCCGCTCAGCGTGATCATCTCACGACGTGGCAACGCGACCGGCGCGACGGCCGCGAAGACGTGCAGCAGCGTAAACGCGGCGGCGAGCCCCAGAATGCCGCCTGCGACCGCCACGAGCCCATTCTCGATCAGGAAGAGTCGCAACAGATCCGAATAGCTCGCCCCGATGGCGCGGCGAATCGCAACTTCGCGCGCGCGGTCTAGAAGGCGGACCAGCACGAGGCTGCCGACGTTTACGCACGCGATGAGCAGGAGCATCCCGACCGCGAGGGTAATTATGACGAGTGTCCACCGCGAGCCGCCGAGCACCGTAGCGGCAAACGATTGAGCGGTCACGCCATAGATGTCGAAGGCGTGGGGCGGGGATTTTTCATCGGGCCGGAGCGTATAGACGAATGGATTGACCCGCTGCGTGAGGGCGAGCAGCTCCTGCCTGGCAGTTGTCAACGAGACGTTAGGCGCGAGCCGTGCGACGATGTCGACCTGGCCTCGATCAGAGGTCGAGTCGCGTCGCCACGCGACCCACGCATCGATGCCGGTGGGGTACTCGAGCCCCGGCGGTGCGATCCCGACGACGCGTGCGGGCTTCTCGTCGTCGAGAATACCGAGCACTCGGCCGACGACGGCGCTGTCGCCACCGAATTGCCTCCGCCACGCGCCATAGCTCAGCACGATCACCGCGGGCGCACCACTGTTTCCGTCTTCGGGCCGAAAGAACCGACCGAGTCGCGGCGCGGTACCGAGCACGTCGAAGAAGTTGGGCGACGCGGCGGCGCCCGTTAGGCGCAGGACGGAGCCACTGCTTGTCAGGTAGAAGGGCTGAGCACCGGAGTGAGCAACGCCCGCAACACCGCGGAACACCGAGCTATCGCGGGTGAGGACCTCGAGATAGCCATACGGAATGTCGAGATGGGTGCCTTTACGGTCGAGCGTGTGCATGACGGCCAGCCGGTCCTGTGCCGTCACGGGCAGCCGGTCGACGAGAACGATCTTATAGACGGTGAATATCGCCGTCGCGGCGCCGATGCTCAGTGCGAGAATGGCAACGGTCGAGATCGTGAAGCTCGGTGTTCGCCTGAGCACCCGGACAGCTACGCGAAGGTCATTGCGCCACCGGTCTTGCTGTTCGTTCCAGCGCGCGCGCTGCGCCAAGCGACGGTCGTGTGCTTTGAGCATCTCTTCTACCCTCCTGAGATCCCCGATCCGTTCACGTGCCGATCGCTCCGCATCGTCGCGCGAGAGACCACGCGCCATGTAATCGTCAACGCGCTGGTCGAAGTGAAACCGCAGCTCCGCATCCACGTCGGCATCGGTGTCGGTGCCGAAGAAGCGAAGGTACCTCCGCCATGCCAACTTATGATTAAGCATCAGTCCATCCTGAGCACACCGGCGGGATCCGTAAGCGCGGCACGTCGCGCCGGTACGAACGCGCCGGCCAACGCAGCCAGCAGCAGGACACCCATAATTCCGCTGAGAACCGCGGGATCGCTGGGACTCGCTTCGAACAGCAGCGCACGCAGTGAGCGCGAGAGCGCGAGTGAGCCAGCAAGGCCGGCGAGTGTTCCGACTGATACAACAGCGAATACTTCTCGTAGGACGAGCGTGCGCAGCGTCGCAGCCGTCGCACCGAGTGCGAGTCGGATTCCGAGCTCACGCCTTCGCTGGCGCACCATTGCCGACACCACGCCGTGCAGTCCAACAATTGCCATGAGGAGTGCGGCACCAGCGAAGACGACGAGCAGCAACGCATTCAATCGCGGCAGCGCGAGCTGGCCGCCGAGGAGCGTCTCGAAACTGTCAGCGCTCTCCAGGGCGACACCGGGCGCTGACTCGCTGAGCGCGCGGCGCAGTGCCGGAATCGCCGCCGCTGGTGGGCCATGGGTGCGAATGGCGAGTGTCATTGGCAGGAAGGGGAATGTGCTCTGTGCGAGCGGGAAGTAGATGCTCGGACGTGCTTCACGCAGCGCGCGATACCGCGCGTCGGGCACGACGCCGATCACAGTCGCCGTCTCATCATCGCCTGTCACTACGCGTTTCCCCAGCACATCTCCGCCGGGCCACATCATCCGTGCGGCAGACTGATTCAAAATCACCACGGGCGGCGCGCCAACGCGATCCTCGGGCGTGAACGGACGGCCCTCCTCCGTTCGCATCTGCATGACGGTGAAATACTCGGGAGCAACGATTTCGATGTTGATCATGGGCTTGGGCTGGGCCGGCGCTTGATGCTCGATCGTGAAAGGCCCATCCCACCCGCCCGCTCCCGAGAACGGGACAGCAACCACGGGAGATACCGCTTGCACGCCAGGCATGGCATGAACGGCCGACATCATGCGGTCGAGAACAGCGCGTTGCTGCGGGAGATCGGGATACATATCGTACCGCAGCGCCGGCTCGGCGATGAGCAAGTGTGAATCTTCGAAGCCGAGGTCCACTGACTCCATCCGAAGAAGACTTTCGGCCAAGAGACCAGCAGCGGCCAGAATGGTTGTCGCCAGCGCGACCTGAGTGCCGACGAGGGTGCGGGCCACGATTCGCGATCGGCGGCGCAAGGTGTGCCGAGCACCGGTGCCAAGCGCCACAATCGGGTCCGCACGGGCGGTGACCAGAGCAGGGGC
>DASXQD010000257.1:0-5972 GCA_036493195.1 Gemmatimonadaceae bacterium
GCAGGCGTGGGCGCGGCGATGCGTTTGCGGCGCAACTGGATCGACGATACGGTGCTCTCACGACCCGGCTTCATGGCGATCCTCGGAATTCTCGAGAGCACACTCTTCAGCGCGGTCCTCATCGCGCAGTGGCTGCCGCACGCCTTTCTCTCGGCCTGCCAGTAGTGGAACCTTTTCGGCGTGCGTGTGTATCGGCTTTCAACGGCGCCTGCATTCGTGAAGCGTCGTCCTCTTTCGTGAGTCAACGAGCGAACATGCCTTCCATCTCCAATTCGGGACCTCTTCAGACACGTGTTAGCGCCGCGCGCCATTGGCGCGTTGAATCGTTCCGCAACGCCTCGTTGGCGCAGCGGGAACGGTCAACGCGACGCGGAGTGGAGCGTCGAGAGGCCTGGAGGATTCGCGTAACGCCCGAGTAGAGGCTCGTACCTCGCATCCGGCGCTTGCCGTCGGATTCTCCCCGCCCCACCCGCGCTCCGTCGCGAGGTGGGGCGGTTTGCATTTCGTGCTTCGAGAATCCGACAATTCAATCGAAGGAGAATCCGGCCATGTACGCACATCAGCACCTCACGCGCGCGCAGCTTCGGGAGCTCAGAATAGAGCTCGAGCACGAGCTCGCGTGGCTCGACCGCGCGGCCAATCTCGACCAGGAACAGAATGTCGCCACACCAGTTCCCCCGGATGAGGAAGATCCCACCGGTCAGGGCGGGCTTGCCGTCGCGCTGCATGGGCACACGCGAACGCGCCGTGCCCAGGTGGCGGACGCACTCCATCGCATGGCGACCGGCGAGTACGGCAGCTGCACCCGGTGTGGCGTCCACATTCCCTATGGAAGGCTCACCGCTCTCCCGGAGGCCGCGCACTGCATGAGCTGCGGCGCGGCATCATGAGGCCCGCGGTGGCTCCCCGGGCGCACGACAACCACTCCGACATCAATCGCACGATCACGGGCGGCGACATGCTTACGATGACCGAGGTGCGGACGCTCGTGCGCGAGCTGTCGACGACGAACGTGCTCTCGGTGTATCTGGACACGCACGCAGCCGATCCAGCGATACGCGACGTGTGGCGTCCAGCGCTCGGCGCTGGGTTGCGAGACGTTAGCGCAGCACTATCGGGAGACGAGGTGGCGGAATTTCAGCGGGCCGCCACGTGCCTCGAAGACGCGGCGCTTCCCGGGAGCGACTCGTGGGGGGCGCCAGGCTGGATGGTGCTCGCAACTGCCCGCGGCATTCGCTTCGCCGCTCAGCTGCCGGTGCGCACGCCTACGTTGGTGGTGTGGCGCGAAGGTCCGGTGATCGCGCCGTATCTTCGCGCGCGGCAGTGCGCTGCCATCGACGCGATCGTCCCCTCAACTCGGCGCGAGTACGAGAGCGCCCAGAGGCGGGAGCGACAGCGACAGTGACTGCGGATGGCCGTGGAAGGGAGAGGCGCTGGTGCGAACCTCGCCCTCACTTCCATAGCCGCTCCCGCCAAAGCGCGTTGCATCACTCGACAGGAGCACGTGGTACGCGCCAGCCGCCGGCACGCCCACACGGTAATTCGCGCGCGGCTCCGGCGTCATGTTGAGCACGATCACGGCGTGTGCATCACCGGCGCGTCGTACGTAGCTCAGCACCGAATTCATTCTGTCGGCGACATCGATCCACGAGAATCCGGACGGACCGAAGTCGTCGCGCCAGAATTCCGGATGACTGTCGTAGAGCGCGCCGAGCTCCTGGACGAAGCGCAGGAAGGCGCCGTGCGCCTGCTCATCCGCCAGATGCCAGTCGAGACTGACATCGTGATTCCATTCGTTGTACGGTGCGATCTCCGTACCCATGAACAGCAGCTTCTTCCCGGGGCGCGTGTACATGTACGCGAGCATCAGGCGCAGGTTGGCCAGCTTGCGCCAGGCGTCGCCAGGCATCTTCTCGAGGAGCGATCGCTTGAGATGCACGACCTCGTCATGCGACAGCGGCATGATGAAGCGCTCGCTGTACTCGTAGATCATCGCGAAGGTGATCTGATCCTGATGGTACGAGCGGTAGAGCGGGTCCTGGCTGAAGTACGCGAGGGTGTCGTGCATCCAGCCCATGTTCCACTTGTAGGTGAAGCCCAGCCCTCCCTCGCTCGGCCGCTTCGTGACGCCGGGCCAGGACGTCGATTCCTCGGCGATCGTGTAGCAGCCCGGTGCGTCGGTGCGCACGGCCTCGTTCATCGCGCGAAGAAAGTCGATCGCGTCGAGATTCTCCCGGCCGCCAAATCGATTGCGCAGCCATTCGCCCGGCTTGCGGCTGTAGTCCAGATACAGCATCGACGCTACGGCATCCACCCGCAGCCCGTCGCAGTGATACTCGCGCAGCCAGAAGAGCGCGTTCGCGATGAGGAAGTTGCGAACCTCGGTGCGCGAATAGTTGAAGATCAGCGTGCCCCAGTCCGGGTGCTCGCCCAAGCGCGAATCCTCGTGCTCGTAGAGCGCGGTGCCGTCGAAGCGACGCAGCGCGAAGTCATCCTTCGGAAAATGCGCGGGCACCCAGTCGAGAATCACGCCTATTCCCGCGCGATGCAGCGTGTCGACGAAATACTTGAAGTCATCGGGCGAGCCGTAGCGGCGCGTGGGCGCGAAGTAGCCCGACACCTGATAGCCCCACGACCCGGTGAAGGGGTGCTCCATCACGGGCATCAGCTCGACGTGCGTGAAGCCGAGCCGCTGACAATGCTCGACGAGGCGGGGCGCGAGCTCGCGATAGGTGAGCGGACGATCATCGTTCTCGGGAACGCGAGCCCACGAGCCCAGGTGGAGCTCGTAGATGAGCATCGGGAGCCTGGTGCTGTCGCGGGTTGGCCGCGCGTCCATCCAGACGTCGTCGCTCCACTCGTAGCGTGTGAGATCGACGACGCACGACGCGGTCTCCGGCGGCGCTTCCATCCCGAATGCGAATGGATCGGTCTTGATGCGGGGTGCGCCGTCGCGTGTGCGAAGCTGATACTTGTACATCGAGCCCGACGCGATGTCCGGCACGAACAGCTCGAATACCCCCGACGATCCGAGTCGGCGCATGGGAAGCAGTCGTCCGTCCCACTGATCGAACTGGCCGATCACGCTCGCACTGCGGGCATTTGGCGCCCACACCGCGAACGACACGCCGCGCTCACCATCGATCTCGCGAGGGTGCGCGCCGAGCATGTTCCAGAGCTGGCGATGCGTGCCCTCGTTGAAGAGATGCAGGTCGACGTCGCCGATCGTGGGCAGGAACCGGTAGGGATCGCCGCGCTCCCACGTCGCGCCGCCAGCGAAGTGGAATCGCAGCCGATAGCGGAGCGGAAGCTTCTCGCCGGGGATGAACGCGCCGAACAATCCGCCCGCGAGCCGCTCGAGGCTCACGTGCCTGCCATCAGCGAGCAGCGCCTCTGCCCGCACGGCATCCGGGTGCATCGCGCGAATCGTCACTCCGGTCTTCGCACCGACCGAGCCGGGATGCGCGCCGAGGATGTGGTGCGGATCGTCGTGATCGCCGGCGAGGAGTCGATTGACCTCGCCGGAATCGATGCCGGCCAACGCGTCGGGAGTGAGAGCTGGATTCGTCACGGCGTCTCCAGCTGGTAGCGCAGGAGCACGAGCGACGCCGGCGCGAGCGTGACCTCGTTCAGCGGCTCATCGGTAAGCGTCGGACGGTCCGTGTCGACGATGAGTATCCACGTTCCGGGAATCTCGAGGCGCGGGAGACACCAGTGCTCCTCCGCCTCGCGATTGTTCACCACGAGGAGGAGCGTGTCGCCCGTGATCGCGCGGCCCCGCTCATCGATCTCGTCGGCCGCCTCGCCGCGAATGAGCATGCCGAGCGAGTGGCTGCTTCTGTCGTGCCATTCGGCATCCGTCATCTCGCGACCATCGGCGCGCAGCCACGTCACATCCTTCGCGCCCGACTCCACCGGTTTTCCGCGAAAGAAATACCGTCGGCGCAGCGCGGGGTTCGCTCGCCGAATCCCGAAGAGCCGCTGCGTGAACGCGAGCAGCCCCTTCTCGCGCTCCCCGAGGTCCCAGTTCAACCACGAGATCTCGTTGTCCTGCGCGTACGTATTGTTGTTGCCTTCCTGCGTGCGCGCGATCTCGTCGCCGTGCGCGATCATCGGCACGCCCTGCGAGAACGCCAGCGTCGCGAGGAAGTTGCGGATCTCGCGATCGCGGCGGCGCACGACTTTCGGATCGTCCGACGGGCCTTCCGCACCCCAGTTGCGGCTGATGTTGTCGTCGGTGCCATCGCGATTGTTCTCGCCGTTCGCCTGATTGTGTTTGGTCTCGTAGCTCACGAGATCGTTGAGCGTGAACCCATCGTGCGCGACCACGAAGTTCACGCTCGCGTATGCCGCCCGCGCGCTCCACTGATAGATGTCGCTCGAGCCCGACAGTCGCGACGCGAGCTGGTCGACCATCCCCGCGTCTCCGCGCCAGAAGCGGCGCACGTCGTCGCGATACTTGCCGTTCCACTCCGCCCAGCCGATCGGGAAGTTCCCCACCTGATAGCCGCCAGGGCCCAGATCCCAGGGCTCCGCGATCAGCTTCACGCGCGAGAGCACCGGATCCTGATGGATGATGTCGAAGAATGCGCTCAACCGGTTCACCTCGAAGAGCTCGCGCGCGAGCACGGGCGCGAGATCGAAGCGAAATCCATCGACGTGCATCTCGGTCACCCAGTAGCGGAGCGAATCCATGATCAGCTGGATCGTGCGCGGGTGCAGCATGTTGAGGCTGTTCCCGGTGCCCGTATAGTCGGTGTAGATGCGCAGATTGTCGGGCTCGAGGCGATAGTAAGCCTTGTTGTCTATTCCCTTGAGCGACAGCGTCGGCCCGAGATGATTCCCCTCGGCGGTGTGATTGTACACGACATCGAGTATCACCTCGATGCCCGCGGAGTGCAGCGTCTTCACCATCGACTTGAACTGCACCACCTGGCTCCCGAGACCGCCAACGGCGTAGCGCACATCCGGAGCGAAGAAGCCGATCGTGTTGTAGCCCCAGTAGTTCGTGAGCCCCTTCTCCGCCAGCTGGCGGTCGACCGCGAAGTGATGCACCGGGAGCAGCTCGATCGCCGTGACGCTCAGCGAGCGGAGATGATCGATCACCGCGTCCGATGACAGTGCGAGGTACGTGCCGCGAATCTCTTCCGGCACCTGCGGGTTGCGAATCGTGAACCCCTTCGTGTGCGCCTCGTAGATCACGGTGCGATTCCACGGCGTGCGCGGCGGCGCATCGTTGCCCCACGTGAACGCGTTGTCGATGACGACGCTCTTCGGCATCCCCCCGGCGCTGTCCGCGTGACTCATCTCGAGATCTTCGCGCGGAGCTCCGACCTTGTACGCGAACAGCGCATCGCTCCACTGGATCGCGCCGCTGATCGCCTTGGCGTACGGATCGATGAGCAGCTGATTCGGATTGAAGCGGTGCCCCTCCTGCGGCGCGTACGGACCATCGACCCGATATCCGTACAGCTGCCCGGGGCGCACATCGGGCAGATAACAGTGCCAGATCTGATCGCTGCGCTCGAGCACCGGAATGCGATGACGCTCTGTCGCATCGCCGTGCGCATCGAAGAGGCACAGCGTGACCCCAGTCGCATTCTCGGAAAAGATCGCGAAGTTCACACCCTCGCCATCCCACGTGGCGCCGAGCGGATAGGGTTGGCCGGGCCAGATACGCATCAGGTGATCTCTTTGTAGAAGAGGGCGGCGGAGAGCGGGTGCAACGCGATCGACGATCCGTTGATCACCGCCCGATCCGTAGCGAATCGTGCGCGCCAGCCGGCGCCGTCATCGCCGAGCGGAATCGAGCGCTCGCCCGTGGCGAGATTGAATGTGGCCAGAAGGCTCCGCGCGCCCGGCGCGTCGAGTCGCATCGCGATCCAGCGCGCGCTCGCGTCCCGCCGCACGGTCACGCGCGCTGCGCCAGGGCGGAGCGCGGGCTCCTCGCGCCGGATCGCGAGCAGCTCGCG
>DASXQD010000258.1:0-2663 GCA_036493195.1 Gemmatimonadaceae bacterium
CAGATTCCCACTGGAGAGTGGGTGGAGCGGGCGCCATACTTCGAGGCAGTGGCGGTCACGGGAGACGGAGTATTCGATACGCTCAAGGCGGTGAGCAAGCTCGTACTGAAAACGCTCGCCTGATGGCGCGCGGCGGGGCGCGATGAATCTCCCGAACGCGCTCACCGTCGCCCGCATCTTCGCAGCTCCAGTCGTGGCCGCGCTCCCGTTCATCGAGCGCTGGGATGCCCGCCTCTTCGCCTTCGTGCTCTTTCTCGTCGTCGCGATCACCGACTACTACGACGGGAAGCTCGCCCGCACGCACGGCATGGTCACGGATCTGGGCAAGCTCCTCGACCCGATCGCGGACAAGCTGCTCCTCCTCGCGACCTTCATCCCGATGTTCATTCTCGTCGGGTCGCGTCACTCGTTGTCGCTCTGGTCGCCGGATCCGGTGATGATCGCGAATGGCGTGATCACCGGCGTCGGTCCGGGAGGCCCCGGTCCACACGATGTTTTCCCGTACGTGACGCCCGTGGGCGTGTTCGGGCTGCCGTGGTGGATCATCGCGGTCGTGCTCGGACGCGAGGCGTTCATGACGATCTACCGTGCGGTGCGCGCGAGCAAGGGCGAGATCATCTCGGCCAGCCGCATGGGCAAGTGGAAAACGGGATTCCAGTGGACGTGGGTGGGCGCGACCTTTTTCTGGTTCGCCGCTGCCACCGCCGCCGCGCAGTACCACTGGCACGGCCCATGGTGGGTGGGCTTCGCCTACTTCAACGGCCTCGTGAACGAAGTCTCGATGATCGTCGCCGTCGCGCTCACACTGTATTCGCAGTTGCTGTATCTGCGACGATAGCGCGACGGAGCTAGTTCGCAGTGAGTTGACATGGCCGCTGCGGATCAGAAATCACATCAATTTTGAGACAATCGAACCGGTGCAACGCGAAGGCGTACGGGTGATTCGAGAATCATTCTTCTCTGCTTTCTCCGTTAGTGTCCGTTAGTGTCCGTTCGTGTCATTCTTCACAGTTGCCTTTGCCAGTCCCTGGTGACTGCTGTTCCAAGGCGAGAGGGGCGCGCGAGCGGGCAGAAAAAAGTTGGATGAGACGACACAAAAGGACACAAACGGACAGAAACGGACAGGCGCTTTTGACTAAGTGCATCAGGCTCCGTGAGGCCATGACGATCCTCTCCCTCGACGGATTCGATTCGTTTGTTTGGTCTGATTCGTGAACGGGTTGAGTCGTCTCTCGGCACCTCACGCAAAATTCTCGTGCGAATAGAAATACTCACCATCGGTGACGAGCTGCTGCTCGGATTCACCGTCGATACCAACGCCGCCTATCTCGCGCGCGCGCTCGCGGGGATCGGCATCGAGATCGTGCATCGCACCACTGTCGGGGATGATGCGGAGCACATCGCCACCGCGGTGAAGGACGCGCTCGAGCGCACAGGAGCCGTGATCACCCCCGGCGGGCTCGGTCCCACGTCCGACGATCGCACGCGGCCCGCGATCGCGAAGCTCTTCGGGCGCGCGCTCGTGCGCGACGATGCGATCGTGGAGCAGATCCGGCAGCGCTTCTGGCGCATGAGCTCCGCGAAGATGCCCGAGACGAACATCGTGCAGGCGATGGTGCCCGTGGGAGCGCGCGTGCTCGAGAACCGGCACGGTACAGCGCCGTCGCTCATGCTGGAGGATGAGAAGGGCCGCTGGGTGATCATGCTTCCCGGCGTACCACGGGAAATGCGCGGGCTCACCAACGACACGATCATCCCGCTGTTGCGCGAGCGGGTCGGCGCGGCGCCGATCGCCATCGTCTCGCGCACGCTGCGCACCACCGGCATCGGCGAGTCGGCGCTGGCCGAGAAGCTCGGCGATCTCGCGAAGGGTGTCGATGGCCTGCCACTCGCATTTCTTCCCGGATGGGCCGGTGCCGACCTGAGAGTCACCTCGCACGACTTGCCAGCCGACGCCGCCGCGCGCGCTCTCGATGCGGCGGCGCGGAAAGTTCGCGACGTGCTCGGAGCCTTGGTCTATGGCGCGGAGGACGACGATCTGGCCGAGCTGGTGCTCGCCTCCTGTCGCGAGCGCCAGCTCACGATCGCCACGGCCGAGAGCTGCACGGGCGGGCTGCTTGGCGCGCGCATCACGGCGGTTCCGGGGTCGAGCGACGTGTACGTGGGCGGCATCGTCGCCTACGACAACTCCGTGAAGACGAAACTCGCGGGCGTGCGCGACGTATCGCTGGGTGAGTATGGCGCCGTCAGCGAACAGGTGGCGCGCGAGATGGCCGAGGGATGCGCGAGGACTTTGGGAACCCAGATCGGCATCGGGATCACGGGCATAGCGGGGCCCGGCGGCGGCACTCCCGAGAAGCCGGTTGGAACCGTCTGGATCGCGGTGGCAGGCGTGGGAGAGACGAGAGCGCTGGGCCGCGTGTACGTGGGCGATCGCGAGGAGATACGACTGCGCGCTACGCAGGCCTCACTCGATCAGCTTCGTCGCGCGCTGGCACTGCTTTAGCCACGAGAGGGAGCATACGGCCGTTGCCCCATCGGGCAAAAGGTCGGAAATTGAACATGACGCTCGAAGCGTCATCCACAACACAGGATGGGTCACGTGAGGGATGATTTCGATCCGCCGAATGGCCCCGCGGCGTCGCGCGACGACGCCGCTGACG
>DASXQD010000259.1:0-5155 GCA_036493195.1 Gemmatimonadaceae bacterium
CAAGCCGGGACTGTTCGCAGATCTCGTTGCCGTGACGGGCGATCCGACGCGCGACATCCACGCGCTGCGCCAGGTGAAGCTCGTCATGAAAGGCGGAGTGCTCTACAAGAAGCCGTAGCAAGCAGCCGTAATTCGATGGCGTAACGAAAGTTGGCGATCGTTGCGCGCATCCGCGCGCGTGCGTCACCCGAAGATGATGCTGCCCATTCTCGCAGTTCTCTGTACGGTCGGCGTGCCTTGCCCCCTTCCCTCGCGCTCACCCGACAGCGTCGGGATCTCTGCGTCACGCCTCGAGATCGTCGATCGCGTGGTCGAGCGCGGCGTGCAGGCCGCCGGATTTCCCGGTGCGGCGGTGATCATCGGACGGCGGGACGCGATTGTGCTCTCGCGGGGTTACGGCGCTCTGGACTGGTCGCCATCGAGCATCGCCGTCTCGCCCGAGCGCACGCTGTACGATCTCGCATCGCTGACGAAGGTCGTCGCGACGACATCGGCGGTGATGGTGCTGTACGATGAAGGTCGGATCTCACTCGATGCGCCGGTCTCGCGCTATCTCCCTGCGTTCTCGCGCGGCGCGAAGGCCCGCGTCACCATTCGCGAGCTGCTCGAGCATCGCTCCGGGCTGCCCGCCGGCCGCAATCTCGCGCATCTCACGCACTTCGCACCAGCTCCCGCGCGCGCGCGGGAGCTGGTGCTTTCGACGATGCTGGAGTACGAGCCCGGAAGCGCGCAGCTGTATTCGGATGTGGGCATGGACGTCCTCGGCTTCGTCGTCGAGGCGATCGCACATCAGCCGCTCGATCGCTTCGTCGAGCGCCGCATCTTCGCGCCGCTCGCGATGACGAGCACCACGTATCGCCCCAACGCCGCGCTCCGCAGCCGTGCCGCGCCCACGGAGCGCCACAGCTCGCGCGGGCATCCGCTCAAGGGCGAGGTTCACGACGGTGACGCGTACGCGCTCGGCGGCGTGGCAGGGCACGCGGGCCTCTTTTCCACGGCATCCGATCTCGCACGCTTCGCGCAGATGTTGCTCGACGGAGGAACGCTCGATGGCAGACGGATCATCGCCGACAGCACCGTCGCGCTGTTCACGCATCGCTCCGCCGGCTGGCGCGCGCTGGGATGGGATACGTGCGCGGGCGGTGCGAGCTGCGGACAGCATATGAGCGAGCGCGCCTACGGACACACCGGCTTCACCGGTACGTCGTTGTGGATCGATCCCGATCGCGGACTCTACGTGATCATGCTCGCGAACTGGCTGCATGAGCGTCCGGACGGGCTCACGCCTCCGATTGCAATTCTCTCGGATGTGCGTGCCGATGTCGCCGACATCGCGACGCTGGCGGCAGACAGCGATCGCGCAGAGCCATCGGAGTGGCGCGCCGATCGCGAGATCGGCTGGAGACCCTAGGGCGCCTTCTGCGCGGGCGGGGGTGGCGCCGATTTCGGCTTCGCCTTGGCCCGGCTCTTTGCGGCTGCGGGTGGACGCGCAGCGACAATGGCGCGCCGCATCGCGCCGAAGAACATGTTTGCTTCCCTGCGCTCGAGCGCAAGCGACAATTTTCCGAAGTCGCGCGTCGAAAAGAGCAGCTGGAAGGTGGTGGTGTCGCGTTCGGCGCGCCGAAGGAAGCTCATGATTCCTCCGCTGTCAGTTGCCTCGTCGATCATGCTGCGCTGCAGCACGACCTCGGTGCGCTTGCGCGGGGCCGCTCTGGAAATGAAGCGACGCGTCGAGTCCACCCACGCGCGCGCATCGCTCGCGCGGAGCGTCACGGTGGCCGCGCTGTCGCCCTGCGCCGCCGCGACCGCGATGATGCCGCCGGGGCGCACATCGATTGCGAGCGCGCCGTTCTCGAAGCCATACCGCGCGATCTTCTTCGGCTCCTGGCCGCGAAGTGCGGCCGGGGCAAGAAGAAACAACGCGATCGCGAACCAGGAGCGCACCAGCGAAGCGGCTATATGCTCACCGCGTTCCGCTCGGCAACTCGTGCTGCGCGAGCGTGAACAGGTCCTGCTGCGTCGAACCCTTGCGCAGGAGCTCTACCGCGCGCACGAGCTGATTGTCATCGGAGAGCTCGCGACGCTTTGCCGTCGAGTCACCGAACGCGAATCGCGCAACACGATCGCCGAGCACGCGATCGACCTCGGGGGTGGCTTCGACGTAGAGCTTCTTCTCGATCGGAACGCCCGCCGCCGTCAGGCGCCGATAGAGCTCCTCACGCCACGCCGGCGTGACCGTGAAGTCCGGACGAACCTTGTCCTTGAGCTCCATCGAGTAGTTGTACAGCGTGATGTAGAACTCCTGCGACTTGGGCGAGATGGCCTTGAGGAACTGCTGCTCGGGCAGGCTCAACGTGTCGGGCTGCACCACCACATCCGGCGTGATCGCGCCGCCGCCATAGATCACGCGTCCAGCATCGCTCTTGTATTGCGGCCGGTTCTTCTTGACCGTGTCCGTCTCGAGCGAATCGGGCTCCTCGACGATCCTGCCGTCGACCACCTTGCGCTCCTTCTGAATCGAGCGCCCGCTCGGCGTGTACCACTTCGCCGTCGTGAGCTTGAGCGCCCATCCGCCGTCCAGCGTGAACAGCGATTGCACGAGTCCTTTGCCGAACGACGTCGTGCCGACGACGAGCGCACGATCGTGATCCTGCAAGGCGCCGGCGACGATCTCGCTTGCCGAGGCGGTGTAGCCATCGGTGAGCACGACCAGCGGCAGCGTGGGCGCGAGCGGAGTTCCGCGCGCCGCATAGCGCTGCACCTCACCGGAGCGCGCGCGCACCGTCGCGATCTCGGCGCCATCGCGCAGGAACAGATTGCTGATGTCGATCGCCTGATCGACGATACCGCCGCCATTGCCGCGCAGATCGATGACGATTCCGCGCGCGCCCTCGCGCGTGAGCGTCTGGACCGCACGCTCGAACTCGTCACCCGAGGTCTCGTTGAATTGCAGGAGTGGCAGATAGCCGATCTTTCCATCCAGAAGAATCGTGTACGGCACTGCCGGAATGTGAATGACTGCGCGCGTGAGCTTGAGCACGATCGGCGAGGTCACGCCCGGCCGCGCGAAGGTCACGCTCACCTGCGTTCCCGGATTGCCTTTGAGCGCATCGGTCACTTGAGGAAGCTTCCAGCCGTGCACCGGCTGATTCTCGACCGCCACGATGTGATCGCCATCGTGAACGCCGCCAGCCTCCGCAGGGGTGTGCGGATAGACACGGCTCACCACCGTGACGCCCTGCTGATCTTCCACGAGCATGCCCAGCCCGGCATACCGGCCACCCGTGCTGGCGGTGAACTCCGCGAGCTGTTTGGGCGAGTACAGAGCCGCGTACGGGTCGTTGATCTCGCGCACCAGTCCGCGCGCCGCCTTTTCGTACAGGTCCGCGCTTGGCACCGTATCGACGAAGCGATCGGAGACGAGCGACAACACCTGATCGAACAGGCGTGCACTGTCACGCGTCGTGTGGTGCTCGATGAGAAACGCACCCGTCGTGAGCGGCACGAGCACGACGGCGGCAAGCATGGAAACGCGGACGCGATTCATCAGTCCTCGGGGGTCATGCGTGATGTCGAAATCACTGCTACAGTGTAGCCGAAAAGCGTCGCTCAGGGAACACCACGGCGCATATCACTTAGACACTCCAGTGCTCTCGGAGTTGCCAGCGCACTTTCAATGCCTCCGGGCGCTGTGTATGCTCCTTGTACATGCAAAATACGATGCCCGCCGAGGGAGCCTCGGTGCAACGCTGTCTGCGCTGTGCACGTGAGCTGACGGAGCTCGATCCACGCACTCAATGCCCCCATTGCGGTGGCCTACTGGAGCTTCGACACCCGCAACCGTCAGAGCGCGGCGCCGAGCTGGTGGCTCGGTTTCGGGCATCCACCTCTCCGTCAGGGGTATGGCGATACGGCGCACTCGTGATGCCGAGTGGTGCCGAGTCGCCGATAACGTGGCCCGAAGGCAACACCCCGCTGATCGCGCGCCGCAGGATCGCGGAATGGACCGGGGTGCCCGCGCTGCACCTCAAGCACGAAGGGATGAATCCGACGGGCTCGTTCAAGGACCGCGGCATGACGGTGGGCGTCACGCAGGCGCGTCGCGTAGGAGCCACGGCCGTGGCGTGCGCGTCCACCGGCAACACGGGAGCGTCGCTCGCGGCCTACGCGGCGCTCGCGGGGCTTCCGGCGCTCGTCCTGGTGCCCGTCGGAAAAGTGGCGCTCGGCAAGCTGACGCAGTCGCTGGCATACGGCGCGCGCACGCTGCTCGTGCGTGGCGATTTCGATGACTGTCTGCGGCTGGTGCGCGAGGCGAGCGAGGAGCTCGGAGTGTATCTGCTCAACTCCGTGAATCCATTCCGCATCGAAGGGCAGAAGACGATCGTGCTCGAGATGCTGGATCAGTTGCAATGGGACGTGCCCGACTGGATTGCGCTTCCCGCGGGGAACCTCGGCAACACAGCGGCATTCGGCAAAGCGCTGCGAGAGGCGTATGACCTCGGTCTCATCACGAAGGTTCCGCGATTGCTCGCGGTGCAATCGGACGGCGCAGCGCCTTTTGCGATGAGCTATCGCGAGAACTTCCGTGTGCGGCATCGCGTACGCGCGAACACGATCGCCACGGCGATCAACATCGGCGCGCCCGCGAGCTATCAACGTGCGGTGCAGGCCATTCGCGAGACGACCGGCGTGGTGACATCCGTGAGCGACGGGAACATCATGGAGGCCAAGGCCATCATCGATGGTGCGGGCGTGGGCTGCGAGCCGGCCAGCGCGGCGAGTGTGGCCGGGGTGCGGCAGATGGTGCTGGCGGGAACGATCGAGCCCGATGCGAGGGTGGTGTGCGTGCTCACAGGGCACGTTCTCAAGGATCCGGAATCGCTGGATCGCTATCATCGCGGCACCGAGCCGCCGCCGGCGCATGCGAATCGGCCGATCGAGATCGAGGCCACGGTTAGTGCCGTTGCGCGCGTAATGCGCACGTTGCGCGTGTAACTGTCAATTCGGACAGGTAAAAAGAGAGCCACAACGTTAGTATCAGGGACAAAGAACTCTTCATATACAGTGCTTTGCTGGATTCACCCGTTCCCTTTCGATAATTTTTTATCGCCCGAGCGCGCTGAGCCAGTCGCTGCACGAGGCACGACGCACGGTC
>DASXQD010000260.1:0-12269 GCA_036493195.1 Gemmatimonadaceae bacterium
CGAGTAGAACATCTCCCATTCGTCCGGCTTGCCGGAGATGGCCGCGATCGTTCCGATCCCCGGAAGACTGATGCCGCCCACACGGTTTCCGCGCAGCGCGTAGACCTCGAGCACCGAGTGCGCATCCTTGAGCGTGTGCACCACGAAGTGCCCGCCGATGAGCTCCACCTGCTCCATCTTGTCCCCGCCTTCGGGGATGAGCGTCCGCCAGTACTTCTTCGCCGGCTTGTTGATGTCGACGGCGACCACACGGCCCAACGGCGCTTCCTGCGTGGTCTGCAGGAAGAAGACATCACCCGCATTGTCGATCACGCGATTCTCGGATTCCTCATCGTCGATCAGCGTCACTATCGGATTGTTGATCTTCGGCTTGCCCGGATTGCTGACATCGATGAAGAAGATGCGGTTGTTCGGATTCGTCCCGTCGGACACGTAGATGATGACGTATTCGCCATCGTCGCTCACGGTCGCGTTGATCGTCCACTGAGGATGATCGGGACGCTCGTAGATGAGGCGGTCCTTCGCCTGCGCCTCACCAACGTAGTGGTAGTAGAGCTTCTGCCCGGTGTTCTTCGCGAGCAGTGCGTTCTCGCTCTTCGGCTCCTCGAAGCGCGAGTAGAAGAAGCCCTTGTGATCCTTCGTCCACGCTATGTTCGAGAACTTCACCCACTTCAGCGTGTCGGACAGGTCGGTGCCCTTCTCGACATCGCGCACGCGAATCTCTTCCCAGTCCGAGCCGGCGGCTGCCACGGCGTACGCGAGATACTTCCCGTTCTCCGTCGCATCCCAGACTCCGAGGGCGACCGTGCCGTCGGCCGACAGTGTGTTCGGATCGAGCACCATCTTCCGCACACCCTTGAGACCGTGCTGCACGTAGAGCACGGCCTGGTTCTGCAGCCCGCTGTTCTCCGTGAAGAAATAGTCCTTCCCGCGCTTGGTCGGCACGTTGTACTTCGGATAGTTCCAGATGCGCGTGAGCTGATCCTTGATCGTCGCACGATCGGGAATCGATCCGAGATACTGGAACGTCAGCGCGTTCTCCGCCTCGATCCATTGCTTCGTTTCGGGAGAATCCGTGTTCTCCAGCCACCGATACGGGTCGGCGACGGTCGTGCCGAAGTAGGTGTCCGACTGGTCGCTCTTGCGCGCAATCGGATAGTGCAGCGACGACTGTGCAGCGAGCTGCGTGGCGGCGAAAGCGGAAGACATCGCGAAGGCGCAGAGTGCCACCGCGCAAGCGGACGGAGAAACGCGCATTGGAGTAAGGAAAGGGAAGCACGACAATGCACGCCTGGCGCTCGGCGTGCGCTCGACCACGTCAATGTAACCCCAGAGCGCGCACCGAGGTTCAGAGCGCAGGGCTCGCACGGGATCCGTCTCGGCCGATGAGGATGCCGATACACGCGCCCAGGACCAGCGCGATCCACTCCCACCACGCCGTCGTATGGACGCCGGTCGCGAATGGAATCAGCAGTAGCGACGCAGCCAAGGCCGCTCCCACCGTCAGAACTGTACTTCGCCCCGCGCGGGTCGCCCAATACATCGCGGGCGCCGACAGTCCCGCCAGCCAGAGCACCGTCAACCACGTCGCCTCGGATCCGTACTCGTAATCGAAGGGCAACAGATAGCTCCAGCCAAGTCCCGCATCGATCGGCTGCGTTCGCTCTCGCGTCATCCCGTGCGTCCGAAGGCTGATCCACAGTCGATGATGTATGAGGCCAGCCGCCACCAGCATCGTATCGGGCTTCACTGGACGGTGCGGCGGGAACACGCTGTCCAGGCGGATGTCCGGCGTGGCGACCCTCGCGTCTGCCGTGCGCATGCGTATCGAAAAGATCAGATTGCCCTTCCGTTGGCCGAGCATGAAGATCTGCGACCGATTGTAGTCGTAGATGGTCGCGATTGCGGACACGGGATTCGTTCGAATGCCGCCAACGATCGTCGCCTCGACCACCACCGAATCCGACGAGAGTCGCCGTCGCACGTCCGCGCTCATCGCGGAGATGGAGTCCGGCGTGGGAAGTCCGCCCGCTGTAGCCGAGAGCACCTGTCCCGTGAAATAGTCGTGATGCAGGAGCTCGGGCCTCCACGTCCCCCAGGCCTTCGTGTTCGGAAGCGAGATGTGCGCGAGCTCCGCACTGGCCACCAACACCAGCGTCCAGAGCAGCGTCCATCCCCACGCGAGTCGAGTGGACGCGCGTCGAGACGGAAACACGACCACGCGCCAGATGTCTGCGCCGAGTATTCCGATGAAGCCGCCAAACGCGTTCGTGAACACGTCGCCCAGGCTGGTATCCCGACCAGGAATCCAGATCTGTAGCAACTCCACGGTGATCGTGGTCACCAATCCAATCGCGAATGCGCGACGCCGCGATATTCCTGCGAGTCGCAAACCCATTCCAAATGGAACGAACAGCAGCACATTGAGAATTGCATCCAGTACGGAAGTGTCTCCGCACAACAAACACAGACTTGGAGGTGGCTTCGTTGCGGCGTACTGGGGAGAAAGCGTGAGGACTGCGATGCACAACAATCCCGCGATCCAGAGCGCGCGTCCGAACTTTCTTTGTGGTATCAACGCAACAGTCCGTGGCGCACTGAGAGAGCTCCGAAGAAGGAAAGAATCGCGTAAAGCAGCCTGCGCGAACGGGATGTTACAACTCCGAACCGTTGCGCGCCGCAATCCGTAGGTGGCACCCTAACTGCAAGACTTTGACGCACACATGAAGGACTCGACTTTTCGCGCAGCGTGGCGCTCCGTATGAGCTTGCCGGTGCACTGCGCCACGGAGCACATCTTTACAGTCGACGTGGAAGAATATTTCCAGGTCGCTGCGTTCGACCGTGTGTTGCGCCGCGAGGATTGGGACTCGCAGCCGAGCCGCCTCGAGCATTCCGTCGGCATCCTGCTCGAGCTGCTCGCGCGGCATCAGGCGTACGCCACATTTTTCACACTCGGATGGGTCGCCGAGCGCCATCCGTTCTTGATGCGCAGAATCGCGGATGCCGGACACGAGATCGCCTCGCACGGTCACCTGCATCGCCGCGTGAACACGCTCACGCCGGAAGAGTTCCGCGACGATCTCCGTGTATCGAAGGCGATTCTCGAAGAGCATTCCGGCGCGCCCGTATGGGGTTTTCGCGCCCCGAACTTCTCGATCACTCCGGGCACCGAATGGGCATTCGACATTCTCATCGAAGAAGGCTTTCGATACGATTCGAGCCTCTTCCCGATCAACCGCCCCGGCTACGGAAATCCGAAAGCGCCCCCGGTGCCGCACCTCATCCATCGCCCGGCGGGAACGCTCACCGAGCTGCCGCTCGCCACAACGCAGTGGCGCGGAATGCGATTTCCCGCTGCGGGCGGTGCGTACCTTCGGCATCTTCCGTTCGGGCTCATCCAGCGCGCCTTCCGCGAGCACGATGCCGGCGGAATTCCCGCAATGTTCTACATTCATCCGTGGGAGCTCGATCCCGACCAGCCGCGCCTCGACGTGCCATGGCACACGCACGTGCGGCACTACGGTGGCCTGCGCAAAACTCAGCCGCTTCTCGAGCGGCTCCTTGGTGAGTTCCGATTCCGGAGCGTGGCGCAGTGTCTCAAGCTACCGACGTCCAACGCGAAGAGCTCCCGGGCGGTAAGCGCGGCCGAGTGATCGCACGCGTCGATCGCTTTTCCGGGACGGCCGGCGAGTGGGATACCGTCGCGCGCGGCTCCCAAGGCTTCACCCACTTTCATCTATACGGCTGGCGCGCAGTGATGGAGCGCGTTTTCGGCCACGAG
Organism: Gemmatimonadaceae bacterium; assembly: GCA_036493195.1. Lineage (GTDB taxonomy): Bacteria > Gemmatimonadota > Gemmatimonadetes > Gemmatimonadales > Gemmatimonadaceae > FEN-1250. Next base: position 3,784 of record DASXQD010000260.1, read on the forward strand.
TGCATCTATCTCGCGGCCTGGGATGATGCCGGTGTACTCGCCGGCGTGCTGCCGCTCGTGCGCGTCAAGAGCATTCTCTTCGGGCACTTCCTCGTGTCCATGCCCTTCCTCAACTACGGCGGCCCGCTCGGCACCGCAGACGCGATCCGCGCGCTCGTCGCGCACGCGTCCAGCATCGCGCGAGATTCCGGCGCGAAGCTCCTCGAGCTCCGGAGCCGCGTCCCGTTGCCGATCGAGCTTCCCGTGTCGCACCGGAAGATCACGGTGCTCCTCGATCTCCCGACATCCGAGCCCGCGCTCATGAAGCAGCTCGACGCAAAGCTGCGCAGCCAGGTTCGTCGCCCTCTCAAGGAAGGAGTGACGGTGAAGTTCGGCGCCGATCAGGTCGCGCCCTTCTTCGATGTCTTCGCGCAGCACATGCGCGACCTCGGCACGCCCACGCAGCCGCGCATCCTCTTCGAAACGATCGCCGCCATCTTTCCCGATGACTCGTGGTTCGGGTGCGCCTGGCACGAGGGTCGTCCCGTCGCGTGCGGCTGCGCGTTCGAGTGGGGAAACGAGGTGGAGATGACCTGGGCGTCGTCGCTCAATGCGTACAAGCGCATCGCACCCAACATGCTCCTCTACTATCGCTTCATGGAGCGCGCGATCGAGGCGGGCCTCACGACGTTCAACTTCGGCCGCACTTCGCCGAACAGCGGCACGCACAAGTTCAAGCTGCAGTGGGGCGCGCGCGACGAGCAGCTGTGGTGGTACGATCGCGCCGCGAGCGACGACGTGAAGACGCCATCGCCTACGGACTCGGGCTACGCGTGGGGCCCACGCCTCTGGAAACGACTTCCCACCCGGGTTGCGACGATGCTCGGTCCCCGGATCGTGCGCTACATCCCTTGATCGGCCGGCACCAGCTTCCAGTCAGCTCGACGATCACGGCGCGCTCACTCGTGCGCGCGCTCGGCGCCGACGCGCACGAGCGCGCGGCGCTCGATGCGGAGCTGCGCGGGACATTCGGTGCGAGCGACGCCCTGCTTGTGGACAGTGGCACCTCCGCGCTCGCGATGGCACTTCGCGCCGTCACGCGGTCGGGCGGCGTCGTCGCGCTTCCGGCGTACGCCTGTGTCGACATTGGCGCCGCGGCCATCTACGCACGACTGGGCGCGCGACTCTATGATGTGGACCCCGTCACGCTCTCCGCCGATCTCGAGTCGGTGGCGCGCGTGCTTGCGGCGGGAGTCGACACGATCGTCGTCTCACATCTCTTCGGCTATCCAGCAGATGTTCCTGCCGTGGCGGCGCTGGCCGCCCAACATGGCGCTGCGGTGATCGAGGATGCAGCGCAGGGCGCGTGGGGCTCGCTGCGCGGCACGCGACTCGGCGCATTCGGGCCGCTCGCGATCCTGAGCTTCGGACGAGGGAAGGGGATGACGGGTGGCGGTGGCGGGGCGTTGCTCTCGATCGGCGAGCGTGTGCCCGATGTGATGTCCGCGGCCAGCGCACGCCTTGCGGCACCGGCGGGCTCATTGCGCACCCTCGTCGTCACCGCGGCGCAATGGGCCCTGGGCCGTCCGGCGCTCTACGCACTCCCGTCCGCGATTCCGTCGCTCCACCTGGGGGAGACGATCTACCATCCGGCGCACGAGCCGCGCGTGATCACCACCGCGAGCGCGTCGCTCGTGCGCGCGGCGCTCGCGCGTGCGGGTGACGATCTCGCGGTGCGCCGTCGCCATGCCCAGGTGCTGGAGCTCGCGGCGCGGAACACGCGCGATGTCATTGCCATTCGGCCGATCGCGGGTGCGGAGCCCGGGTACCTGCGCTTTCCGGTACGCCTCGCGCACGCGCGCACAAAGAATCGCGAGCAACCCGCACTCGGGATCGTGCACGGTTACCCCGACACGCTCGCGGATCTTGCCGAGCTGCGATCATCACTGATCGGAGACGAGATGTTGCCTGGCGCGCGTGAGCTTCAGCGCTCGATTGTGACATTTCCCACACACGCGCTGTTGAGCAAAAAAGATTTGCTGAAACTGTCCAGTTGGATGGGTTGACGCGCGAGGACCACGCCTTTAGATATGCCGCACAGATCGGCACGCCAGTGTCGGTTCGCGAAGGACGTCTCCCAAACGTGCTTCGATTTTCATCAGACGGAATCGCCCTCTGCTGGCGATCTCCCACCGCTGGATTACATCGCGGCGTGATCGTAGGGCCCAGTGCCCCGCGACAAAGGCAAACCCGTCCAAAGGCGGGGACGCAAAGCCACCGAGGCTAAATCGCGCATCGCGCGCCATGCCGGTCGGGTTGCCGTGGACTGGAGACTCGACTTGCGCAAATCTCTCCTCGCCTTGGCTGCGATGATCGCGGCAGCCGCCTGCACGGACGCCACCGCGCCCGAGGCGACTCCCCCTGTCAACGCTTTGCTCAAATCGGACGCGAAAGCGACCGCCACATCTTCACTGATGGCACCCGCATCGCTGTGGTCCGGCTACTCGACGCAATCGCATCACTGGTCGCACATCACGACCATGATGACCGATTACTACTACTCGTGGACTTCCACCGAGCGTACGTGGGCTGGCGCGCACTACGACAATGCGATGTCGGGGTCGGCCACCGCGTGGAAAGCCGCAAATCCAACGGTCGGTCACCTCACGTATGCCTTGCTGTGGACCACCATGGTCAGCGGTTCAAGCATTCAGACGGGCTACTACACGGACATGAAGAACTGGTTTGCGGCGCATACGCAGTACTCGCTCGAGAAGGCGTTCGTTCACAAGGCCGGCGCGTCTTTCAACCAGGCCGGGCGCGTGTATTACAACCAGTGGGGCTCGAACCGGTGGGCAATCAATCCCAAGGATCCAGGTGCGATCGCGTACACCGTCAGCCGTATCCAGCGCGTCATTGGCTCTGACGGCGGCGTTTTTTTCGACGAGGCTGCCACCGGCGACATGGGTGCGCACCTTGGCTCCATGCAGGAGTTCTCGAGCATCAGCGCCTACACAGCGGCGATCGGCAATCTCCTCGGCACGCTCAAGAGCGCTGTGGGATCGAAGATGATCATGCTGAACACCGCCGAATACACCACATCGCAGGACTCGATCAATGCGAGGCGGGCGGGCGCGGTGCACCTCGAGATGTTCAATAATTTCAGGTATTCCGGGATGGCGCCCCGGTGGCACTGGATCGAAATGCTCGCGGGAGTGGGAGTGTTCGTGGATGTGGTGAGTGCCTACGGGACGCAGGACATGGCCGGCATGACCTCCTATCCGCGCGGAAACTCGGCGACGAACGTGCAGCGGGCCAAGCTCTGGGAGCTCGCCAGCTACTATCTGGCAATTCCAACCACCGGCGCGCGGGTCGCGATCTCGCTCGAGCAGGGATGGTGGACAGTTGCCTACTCCACCATCTGGACGAAAGCGCAGGAGGCCAACATTGGTCATCCGCTCGGAGCGCGCATCCAACAGGCATCGGGAACCGATCCACTCGGTAACAGGTACGTTGTTTACTATCGCGACTTCGAACGGGCGCGCGTCGTTCTTCGACTGCAGCAGGGTTGGGGATCGCAGACGTACACCGATGGGTCGGCAATCACCATCACACTGCCATCCGGTGAGCGCTGGATCCCTCTGAACGCCAACGGCACGGTGGAAAGCGCAGTGACCAGTATTCGCCTGCGAAACAGCGAGGCGGCGATCCTGCTCAAGGGCAGCAAGTTGTAGCCAAAGGCGGCGTTGTGGCGGCTGGGCGGTGGTTGCGAGTCATGTTGCGCCACCGCCACAGCGGGAGTCTGGCCCTACGCTGGGGGCTTGCCATCCATGGCACCCAATTCGCTAGCTTCAGTGCTGATGTCCATACCTGCCACGGCGTTCCAGCGTCCGCTCACTGGACGACACACAGCTACGGTCCCTGTTCAGGCTCAGGCCGAGCCGAAGCCGGACAGGCTGATGCGCGCGGTTGCATTGGTCCTGTTCACCTACGTCTGGCGGTTGCAGGATGCCTTCCCGATCCTGGGAAAGCTCCAGCTTCCGGCGCTCGCGGTGTTTGCGGCGCTCATCTATTTCCGCCAGACGAAGCAGCCCGCACGCCGCGTCCGGCTCATCAAGGGCCCGACCACGAAGCTCGTCGTGGCGCTGATGGTGATCATGACCATCGGCGTTCCGTTCAGCCTTTGGCCGAGCCACAGCGCGACGTTCGTGTTCAAGGGGATGCTCCCGAACGCGCTGTTCCTGCTCCTCGTCGCAACCAGCGTGCGCTCGATTCGCGATGTCGAGTGGTACGCCCTCGTGAATCTCTACGGCGCTCTGGTGTACACGACGGTGATCAGCCTCTTCTTCCACGTGGGCTACGACGGCCGCCTGGGCGGATTGATCTTCTACGATTCGAATGACTTTGCGCTGGTGATGGTCTGCACGATTCCGTTTGCCATCTACTTTCTCGGCAAGGGACATCGCGGATCGCACCGCATCGCTGCGCTCGTGACGATGGGGATGATTCTCACCGCCATGGTGAAGAGCGGTTCACGCGGCGGATTCATCGGACTCGTCGCCGTGATGCTCTACGTGCTCCTGCGCTACCGGGCGATCCCGAGTCGTGTGCGTCTCGCGGTTACAGTCGCGGGGCTCCTGCTCTTTTTCGGATTCGCGAGCGACAACTACTGGACACAGATGGGGACCATTCTCCATCCGGAGAGCGACTACAACTACAGCGACAACGTCGGCCGCGTGGAGGTCTGGAAGCGAGGCCTCGGCTACATGATTCACAATCCGATCGTGGGCGTGGGCGTAGGCGCGTATCCCACGGCGGAAGGCCAATCGGTTCTCGCACGGTCGCTCGAGGCGCAGGGGAAGGGATTCAAGTGGTCCGTGGCGCACAATTCCTTTCTCGAAACGGGAGCGGAGCTCGGGTTTCCCGGTGCGCTGGTGTTCATCGCCCTGCTGGTCGTCACCGCCTACGGGCTCACGCGATTATCGCCTCGCGGGAAATGGGCTCCATGGATCACTCGACGAGAGATGGCGCTCGCGCAGATGCTGATCGGCGCGATCGTGGGATTCTCCGTCGCCGGATTCTTCGTGTCGGCCGAGTATTTCGCGTATCTCTACTTCATTCTCGGACTCGCCGTCGGGTTGATGAAGCTGATACGATTGCGCGCAGGCGCGCTCCCGGCGAATCGGCCGCAGATCAATGTTCGACTTGCGAGTCGCACGCCGATGCCGCCGGATGCCGACCTCGGCTGGGTCCGCAGCTCGGTGGAATCATCGCTGCGTGGCTCGGCTCCGAAGCGCTGACGTTCGCCCCGTTCGCGCACGTCATGGACTTTCGCCGGCACATCAAGAGCACGATCGAGCGCGGAGCACTGTGGAGCGGCATTCCCGGTGCATTGCGCCGGCAGCGTCGCGGCCACGTGCTCATTCTCGCCTATCACAACATCGTCCCCGAGCACGCGGCCGCCGCGGGAGATGTCTCGCTTCACCTGCCGCAGCGGAAGTTCGCGGAGCAGCTCGATGGGCTCGTGCGCACCCACGACATCATCCCGCTCGCGACCGCCCTTGCGGGCTACTCGGGCCGGCGTCCGGCAGTCGTGCTGACGTTCGATGATGCGTATGAAGGCGCGGTGACGGTCGGTGTGTCCGAGCTCCAGCAGCGCGGTCTGCCGGCGACGATCTTCGTCGCGCCGTCATTCCTGGGCGGCCACGATTTCTGGTGGGACGCGCTCACCGCGCCTGGAAAGGCGGCGTTGTCGCCCGAGCTGCGTGCTTGGGCGCTCGAGGAGTGCGCCGGACGAGACGCCGAAGTTCGCGCGCGCGCGCCGCACGAGCGCCAGACGCCGCTCACGCGCGCTCCCTCGCATGCGCGCTGTGCGCAGGAGCACGATCTCGTCGCGGCCGCGGCGCAGCGGGGGATCACGCTGGGCTCGCACAGCTGGAATCATCCCAATCTTCCGCGCCTCGATGATGCCGCGCTCGAGTCGGAGCTCACGCTTCCTCTCGCCTGGCTGCGCGAGCGATTCACCAACGTGCTTCCAGTGATCTCGTATCCATACGGGCTCTCTTCCGAGCGCGTGGAGAGCGCCGCGCGTGCCGCGGGGTACACCGCGGGGTTGCGGATCGAAGGTGGCTGGTTGGCAAGCGGCGCAACCTCGAATCCCTTCGCGGTGCCGCGGCTCGACGTGCCATCCGGACTCTCGGCGGCGGGCTTCGAGCTGCGCACGGCCGGCGTGCGCATGCGATGATGCGCTCGCGATGATCGTACGGCGATGACCCGCAAGAGAATTCTCGTCACCGACGGCACGCAGCGTAGTGCGCTGGCCGTCGTGCGCTCGCTCGGCCTCGCTGGGCATACCGTGTTCGTGTGCGCTCCGCGCGTTCCCTCGATCGCCGGATCGTCAAAGTACTCGTTCGCAGAAGCAGCAGTCGCGAACGCGCTCGATGCGCCCGAGCAGTTCGTGAGCGACGTGTCGCATCTCATCGAGCGATGGCGCATCGACACCATGATTCCCATCACGGAAGCGTCGCTTCTCGCGCTGCTCCCCGAACGCGAATCGCTCGGCGTGGTCATTCCGTGGCCAAATGCGAGCACCTTTCGCGCGATCTCCGACAAACAGGCGCTGCTCGCAACGGCGGCGACTCTCGGAATCGCGGTGCCGCAGCAGCTCGTGCTGAGCTCCGCCGCGGAGGCCCGCGCGCTGGACGCTGCGCTCCTCGATTATCCGATGGTGATCAAGCCCTCACGCTCCGTGGGCGAGCACGAGGGGCAGCGCGTGTCTCTGGGCGTGCGACACGTCGCGAGCGCCGCCGCTTTTCGTGCGGAGATCGCCGAGCTGGGCGAGGCCGCGTATCCGCTTCTGCTGCAGCAGCGCATCGTCGGGCCGGGAATCGGCATTTTTCTGCTGATGTGGAACGGAAAGTTGCTCGCGACGTTCGCGCACAAGCGGCTTCGGGAAAAGCCTCCGTCCGGCGGTGTCAGCGTGTACTCGGAGAGCGTGTCGGCCGAGGCGGAGCTCGTGGAGCGATCACGCACGTTGCTCGAGCACATGCGGTGGTGCGGTGTCGCAATGGTCGAGTTCAAGCGTGACGCGAGCACGGGAATACCCTATCTCATGGAAGTGAATGGCCGCTTCTGGGGATCGCTGCAGCTCGCGATCGATGCTGGCGTGAATTTCCCCGCGCTGCTCGTCGCGGCCGCGGCCGGAGAGCCCGTGCCCGCGATCACCGACTACCACGTTGGCTCGCGCATCCGCTGGTGGTGGGGCGACGTCGATCATCTGCTCCTTCGCTGGCGCAAGGATGCGGCCTCGCTGGCGCTGCCGGCTGGAGCGCCGACGCGTTGGCGCGCGACGCTCGATTTTCTCACCTTCTGGCATCCGAATTCCCGCAACGAAGTTTTTCGGCTGAAGGACCCGCGCCCATTTTTCCGCGAGACGATCGAATGGCTGCACCGGCGATGAGCGCACGGGGAAACGCACCCCTGCGCATCGCGCTCATGATCGAGTGTGATGGCCCGGGTGGCGCCGAGCTCATGATCCTCGAGCTCGCGAAGGAGCTTCGCGCGCGCGGACACAGCGTGCTTCCCGTCGGGCTGGCAAACGGCACGGGCTGGCTCGGCGCGCGTTTCGTCGCGGCGGGATTCGAGCCCGCGAGCTTCGAGCTCAGACGCCCGCTCGATCTGACGGCTGTCCGCGCGCTCACCGGAATTCTGCGTGAGTTTCGCGCAGATGTGGTGCACAGTCACGAGTTCACGATGGCGATCTACGGTGCGGCGGGTGCGGGGCGAGCGAATGCGCGTCACGTGATCACGATGCACGGCGGCCTGTACTACTCGACGGCATGGAGGCGCCGTGCGGCGCTCCGCTGGGCCGCGCGTCGGAGCGCAGCGCTGGTTGGCGTCTCCGATGCAACCACGAACGCGCTGCAGCACAACCTCGGCATTGATCGATCCAGGCTTCACGTCGTGCCGAACGGAATTCCGCTGCGTACGGGAGTGCGCGCGCGACTCCGCAGCGAGCTCGCGCTCGCGCCGGGCGAGCTGCTGATCGTCTCGGTGGGGAATCTCTACGCCGTAAAGGGACACGCGGTGCTCGTCGACGCGCTGACCAGGATGCGCAATCGCACCGGCTGGCGCGTGGCGATCGCCGGGCGCGGAGAAGAGGAGCCGCGGCTTCGCGCGCAGGCCGCCACCGCGGGGATTGGCGATCGCGTGCATCTCCTCGGCTTCCGTGACGACATAGCCGACATCCTCGCGGCGGGCGACGTGTTCACGATGCCGTCGCTTTCCGAGGGACTTCCACTCGCGCTCGTGGAGGGAATGTCATTCGGGCTGCCCGTGGTGGTCACCGGCGTGGGGGGCGTTCCGGAAGTGGTGACGAACGGCGTCGAAGGGTTGATCGTGCCTCCCTCCGATCCGGACGCGCTCGCGGCGGCGCTTGGAGAGTTGCTGCAGAACGCGCCGCTCCGACAGCAGCTGGGCGCCGCCGCGCGCACGCGAGCGGTTCGCGA
>DASXQD010000261.1:0-3650 GCA_036493195.1 Gemmatimonadaceae bacterium
TTGAAGACCATGTCGTCGGCGAGCGCCCGCTCCTCCTGCGGAATCTCCGCGTAGGGCGTGACGTGCGAAGGATTCACGATCGCCATGTCGAGACCGGCGGTCACGCAGTGATGCAGAAACACGGAGTTGAGCACGGCGCGCGCGTGCTGGTCGAGCCCGAAGCTGACGTTGCTCACACCGAGACTCGTGAACACGCCCGGCAGCTCGCGCTTGATCAGCTTGATCCCCTCGATCGTCTCGTGCGCCGAGTCGAGCCACTCCGCTTCGCCAGTGGCGAGCGTGAACGTGAGCGCGTCGAAGATGATGTCCTCCGGGGCGAGCCCGTACTCCCTGGTCGCGATCTGATGAATGCGGCGCGCGATCTCGAGCTTCCGCGCGGCGGTCTTCGCCATCCCGACTTCGTCGATCGTGAGCGCGACCACCGCGGCGCCATTCGCCTTCACCACCGGGAGGACGCTGTCGATGCGCGTGCGCCCGTTCTCCATGTTGATGGAGTTGACGATCGCGCGACCCGGAATGTGCTCGAGCGCCGCCTTGACCACATCGAGCTCCGTCGAGTCGATCATGATCGGCGATTCCACGGACATAGAGAGCAGCTTCACCACCTCCGCCATCTGCACCGCTTCGTCCGCGCGCTCGGTGACGGCGACGCACACGTCGAGCACGTGCGCGCCCGCATCCACCTGCTCGCGCGCCACCTGCACGATGCCCTCGTAGTCCTCGGCGAGCAGAAGGCGCTTCACCTTGCGCGAGCCCTGCGCGTTCACGCGCTCGCCGATGAGCAGCGGCGGCGGATCCTGGTGCAGCGTGATCGCGCGCATCGCCGACGAAACGCGCGGAATGTGCGTCTCCCTGCGATCCGTCTGCCCGTTACTCGCGCCGACGGCCTTCACTGCCGCGACGATCGCGCTCAGATGCTCGGGCGTGGTACCACAACAGCCGCCGACGACGCGAACTCCGAAATCGCGCACGAATTCCGCGAGCGCGGCGGCCATCGGCGCCGGCTCCAGCGGATAGACCGCCTCGCCCACACCGGTGTTGAGCGGCAGCCCGGCATTCGGAATGCACGATATGGGCAGCCGCGCGTGCTCGCCGAGGTACCGGATCGGCTCGCGCATGTGCTCCGGGCCGGTGGAGCAATTGAGCCCGATCACATCAACGCCGAGCGATTCGAGCGTGGTCATTGCGCTCGCGATGTCGGTGCCGAGGAGCATGCGGCCACTCGTGTCCAGCGTGACCTGCGCCTGAAGTGCGACACGGCGTCCGAGCTCCGCGAACAGCCGATCGATGCCGGCGATCGCGGCCTTTACCTCGAGGATGTCCTGCGAAGTCTCGATGAGTAGAACTTCTACACCTCCCTCGACGAGCCCCCTCGCCTGTCGGTAATAGTTCTCGGCGAGCTCGGTGAAAGTGATCGCCGAGAGTGTGGCGTCTGCGCTCGACGGGAGCATCCCCGTGGGTCCCATCGAGCCCGCAACGAAGCGCGGCCGCTCCGGTGTGGCAAACCTGTCGCACGCCGCGCGCGCGAGGCGAGTCGCGCCGATGTTGATCGCGTCGACCTTGTCGCCCAGCCCCCATTCGGTGAGGCGGCGCGGCGTGCTCTGGAACGTGCATGTCTCGACGACGTCGCAGCCGACGGCGAGAAAGGACTCGTGGATCGCCTGGATGACGTCCGGACGCGTGAGCACCAGGTTGTCGTTGCACCCCTCGAGCGACTGGCCGCCGAAGTCCGCGGCCGAGAGTCCCGCGCGCTGAATGTTCGTGCCCATCGCGCCGTCGTAGATGAGCACGCGACGATCGAGGGCATCCAGGTACGCGGAGGGAAAGCGGGTGTGTGGCATATCGTTGGCTCGAGACACCGCCGGAGCAGTGCAGCGCGCAAAAGCAAAAAATGCCCAGTGCACGCGCTGGCACTGAGCCGGCGCTTTAGCGGAATGTTTTACGTGGCCGCAATTTGCCGTAAATCGCCACGATTCAGTTGTTCTGCAACCTAGCGACGAACGCCGGTCGCTACAAGCGCAAAGGCGCTCGTACCTGAGGAGCGGTGGTCAGCCGAACACGGAACGCATCACCACGATTTCGACGATGTAGATGAGGACGTACGCGACCAGCGGCGAGAAGTCGATCATGCCGAAGGGCGGGAGGGCGCGAGCGATCGGCTTCACGATCCAGTCGGTGAGCGCGTACGAGAGACGCGCCCACCAGGAGTAGCGCATCCCGATCCATGACACGACCACGCGCACGATCAGCGCCAGCTTGAGCAGCTCGAACACCCATTGCAGCAGGAGCGCTGCGACGCCCATTCCGCCCTGCGTCGCCGCGAGCGAAAAGGAGAGCGCGGTCGAGCGGATCCACTGGAGAAGCACGATCAGCAGCACGCCGATTACGACGACTGCCGCGAGTCCCCACCATGGAGCCTGCGTGGGCAACCCGCCGGCGCGCACCACGCGCGCTTCGATGGGTGCCAGCACCGGATCGATCACTCGGCGACAGAATCGCGCGACCGCGGAGAAGGGATTGATCTGTCGCGTGCGAACGGCCCAGTCCACTACCGCGATCACGAGAAACACCGCGCCGAGCACGAGCAGCGCGATGCGCAGCAGGTAGATGGCGTAGTCGATCAGTGGCATGAGGGTGTTCACGCGCGGTAAGCTGAGCCGGCGGTCGCGCGCGAGCAAGAGGCGCGCGCGGCCGAGTGGGCGAGTCTGTGCGCGCTATGGCGTTGTCGTTTGCGACATCCCGAGATTCTTCACCGCGAACGCAAGCTCATCGGTGGCGAGATCGATTTGCTTCGAGGTCGGCTTGCCGCCGCCGTGACCGGCTTTCGTGTCGATGCGAATCAGGATCGGCGCCGGCCCCGCCTGCGCGCGCTGCAGTGTTGCGGCGAACTTGAACGAGTGTCCCGGCACCACGCGATCATCGTGATCCGCGGTCGTGATCAACGTCGCGGGATACGAGGTGCCCGGCTTGATGTTGTGCAAAGGTGAATACGCATAGAGCGTCTTGAACTGCGTCGAGTCATCCGACGTGCCGTACTCGGGTGCCCACGCGCCCCCGATGGTGAACTTCTGGTAGCGCAGCATGTCCATCACGCCCACGGCTGGCAGCGCAACGGCCGCGAGATCCGGTCGCTGTGTTTCCACCGCGCCGATGAGAAGGCCCCCGTTCGAGCCACCGCGAATCGCGAGCTTCTTCGACGATGTGTACTTCTGCGAGATGAGGTACTCCGCGCTCGCGATGAAATCATCGAAGACGTTCTGTTTTTTCGCGAGCATCCCTGCCTCGTGCCAGGCCCGCCCGTACTCGCCGCCGCCGCGAATCACCGCCACCGCGTACACCCCGCCCATCGTGATCCACTGCAGCATCGACGGCGAGAACGCAGGAGTCATGTTGACGTCGAATCCGCCGTACGCATAGAGAATCGTCGGATGCGAGCCGTCGAGCGTCAGCCCCTTCTTCGCGGTCACGAAAATCGGAATCTTCGTGCCATCCTTGCCCGTCGCGAAGAGCTGCTTCGTCTCGTACCCCGTGCTGTCCACCGGCAGCTTCGCGATCAGAAACGGCGACTGCGTTCGCTTCTCGAGATCGTAGCGATAGATGGACGCGGGCTGCAGGTACGACACGTACGAGTAGAACATCTCCCACTCGTT
>DASXQD010000262.1:0-6294 GCA_036493195.1 Gemmatimonadaceae bacterium
GCCATCCGACATCGTGGTGTGCGCATGACAGTCGATCGGGGTCCAGCCGCTCACGGCTTGGACGGATGGAACGGGTCGAAATGCGTGCGCGCGGTATCGGGCTTGGGCGCGGACGGCGCGGGCACCGGTGCCGCATGCGGGCGCACCGTGTTCACCTCCGCAGGTTGACCGCCGAACGGTGCCGGCTGCACGCCAGCCGCCGGACGCGCGGAATCAGCAGCGGCGCCGAACTGGCCCGCGCACTGTTGCACCGGCTCCGTGCCTTCGATGTAGAACTCGCTCACGACATCCGAGTCCGGACAGAATGGGCTTCGGAGCAGTCCGGTCACGCGGTCGACCTCGCGGACCACGAGCCCGTCGGGGCGCGGCCAATCCGGCGGTGCAGGTCGGCGCTGGTAGATCTCCGACATGTACGACGTCCACGCCGGCGCGGCGAGCCGTCCGCCCTGCGCATTCGACTGAATCTTCTGCGGACGATCGAATCCCATCCACACGCCCGTCACGAGATCCGGCGTGTAGCCGATGAACCAGACGTCGGTGCCGTCGTTCGTCGTTCCCGTTTTTCCCGCTGCGGGAATGTGGAAGCCCGATGCCCACACGCTGGCCGCGCTTCCGCGGCGCACGACATCCTTCATCATGTCGACCATCAGCCACGCTTCTTCGCGAGTCATCGTCTCGAAGCGGGCGGGGTTCGACTCCCAGATCGTCTCGCCCTTCGCGTTCTCGACCTTGAGCACGGCCGTGGGCACGGCGCGCACGCCGAGTGTGGCGAAGGCGGAGTACGCGGCGACCATCTCGATCGGATACACATCCGCGGATCCGATGTGGATGGATGGGTACGGCGGAATGGGCGTGGTGATGCCGAACTTGCGCGCCTCGTCGATCACGCTCTGCTCGCCGAGCTCCATGCCGAGCCGGATCGTCGCGAGGTTGCGTGAGAGATAGAGCGCCTCGCGCAACGGGATGTTGCCCATGAACTTCAAGTCGTAGTTCTGCGGCGTCCATTCCTGTCCGTTGATCTGCGGAACCGTGAGCGCCGAGTCGTTGAGGATGTAACTAGCGGAGCGGCCGTTGTGGATCGCGTCGGCGTAGACGATGGGCTTGAACGTCGATCCCGGCTGTCTGAGCGCCTGCGTGGCGCGATCGAACTTCGAGTCGTCGAAGTCGCGGCCACCGACCAGCGCGCGGATCGCGCCGTTGCGCGGATCCATCGAGATCACGGCGCCCTGCAAGTAGGGCGAGTTCGGAATTGTGTTCCCCTCGTTGTCGCCGTTCGCGTTGCGCGCCTCGTACTGCTCCATCGTGGTGTGCTTGAACGCGCCGTACTTGCCGCTCTCGATCGCCTTGATCTGGCGCTCGAGATTTCGCTCCGCTGCCTGCTGCATCTCGATGTCGAGCGTCGTGTAGACCTTGAGACCGTCGGTGTAGATCTTGTCGCCGAACTGCTGCTCGAGTTGGCGTCGCACGAACTCGACGAAGTACGGCGCGAGCTCGCCCGACTCCGCCTTGCGCGCGAGCTGCAGCGGGTACGCCTGCGCGAGTCGCGCGTCGGCTTCGTTGATGACGCCTTCATTGCGCATCAGCCCGATGATCGTGTTGCGGCGCTGGATGGCGCGATCGGGATATCGGCGCGGGTTGTAGCGCTCAGGGCCTTTCGGCAGCGCGGCCAGCGTCGCAGCCTCGGCCAGATTCAGATCGCGCACCGACTTGCCGAAATAGTGCTGCGCGGCGGTCTCGACTCCGTAAGCGCCGTTGCCGAGGTAGATCTGGTTGAGGTAGAGCTCGAGGATCTTCTCCTTCGGGTAATGCTGCTCGATCTGACGCGCGACCTTCGCTTCCTTGAGCTTGCGCGTGAGCGTCTTCTCGCGGGAGATCTGCTCGGTGAAGATGTTTCGCGCGAGCTGCATGGTGAGCGTCGAAAAGCCCTGAGCGAAATTCCGGTGCACGACGTCGGCGGCGAGGGCGCCGAACACGCGCGTCCAGTCGATGCCAGCGTGTTCGTAGAAGCGCTTGTCCTCGGTGATGATGAACGCTTCCTGCACCGACTTGGGAATGTCCCCGAGCTTGATCAGGGTGCGGCGCTCGAGCCCAAGCTCTGCGATGAAGCGTCCGTCCGCCGCGTAGAGCTTGCTCGTCTGCCGCGGCTGGAACGCGTCGAGCTGCCTCGGATCGGGACAGGCGCCCTCGCGACACACGAGGCTCCACGCGGACCAGGCAATTCCGATGACGAACGCGAGGGCGAAGAGGCCGGAAAGGAGAAGTGCGCGAGTGAGCCGGGGTCGCTCACGCCGGAAGCGCCTGCCGAGCGGAAAGTCAGCCATAGAAGAGTGAAATGCTAACGTCGGAGAGAGGGTGCGGCAACGCGGCCGTGGTGACACAACCGCGTGTGTCATCTATGTTTGTGCGATGTCCAACATGAATTCGCTGCTCGCCGAGCTCACGTGGCGCGGACTGCTGTACCAGCACACCGAGCCGCTGGATGCGGCACTCAGTGCGGGCGTCGTGACCGGCTACTGCGGCTTCGATCCCACTGCGCCCAGCCTTCACGTGGGGAATCTCGTGCCGGTGATGGGGCTTGCCCATCTGCAACGCGCCGGTCACCGACCGGTGGTGCTCATCGGCGGCGGCACCGGAATGATCGGCGATCCGAGCGGCAAGACTGCCGAGCGACAGCTGAACACTCCGGAGACGGTGGAGTCGAACTCGCGCGCGATTCAATCGCAGCTCGAGCGCTTCCTCGAGTTCGGCGAGCCGCGCGGCGCGATCATGCGCGACAACGCCGAGTGGCTGCTGGAGATGAAGGCCGTGGAGTTCATGCGTGACGTCGGGAAGCACTTCACGGTGAGCTACATGATGCAGAAGGAATCCGTGCGCGCGCGCATGGAAGAAGGTGGCATTTCATACACCGAATTCAGCTACATGCTCCTGCAGGCGAAGGATTTCCTGGAGCTGTATCGCCGTGTGAAATGCACGCTTCAGATCGGAGGGAGCGACCAGTGGGGAAACATCACCGCAGGAATCGAGCTGTTGAGGAGAGTGGAGGGCGTGGAGGGGCACGCGATGACGATGCCGCTGGTGACGACGGCTGCGGGAACGAAGTTCGGAAAGACGGAAGCGGGTGCGGTGTGGCTCGATCCGAAGCTGACATCGCCGTACAGGTTCTATCAGTTCTGGGTGAATGTCGACGATCGTGATGCGTCGCGGTTTCTGCGGTATTTCACGTTGCTGGCGAGGGAGGAGATCGAGACGCTGGAGCGCGAGCTCGAGGCGCATCCGGAGCGGCGAGCGGCGCAGCAGGCGCTCGCGCGCGATGTGACGACGCGCGTGCACGGGGAACGAGCGGCGAGAGCGGCGGCGGATGTCTCGGCGCTGCTGTTCGGGCGCGGCGAGGCATCATCGCTTTCGGCTGAAGCGCTCGAGGCCTTGAGGGATGAGGTGCCGTTCGTGCAGCTGCCGGCGCTGAGTGCCGACGGGATCGATGCGGTCGATCTCTTCGTCGCGGCGAAGCTTGCGCCGAGCAAGGGAGCGGCGAGGCGGCTGCTCGAGCAGGGCGGGCTATCGGTGAACGGGAAGAAGCTGAGCGCCGAGGAGCGCGAGGTGCGGAGCGACGCGATGCTCGTGGGGCGGCATCTGCTGCTGCGGAAGGGCGCGAGGGAGTATGCGTTGGTGCGGGTGGGCTGAGTCGGCGAACGCTGAAGGTTTCGACGATCGAATCAGTCTCGAATCGGTAGCGGCTCCGGTGTTCGATTTATGAAGGTGTTCGTTATCGGTGCGACGGGACGCACCGGCTCGGAGATCGTTAGGCTCGCGCTGAGCCGCGGCCACGAAGGTCATGCTGGACTCGGTCGAGCGCCGATTTCACATCAGAGAAGTGGTGGGGCTCACCCGATGACTGCCGCGAGATCGTGCATCGCGAAGCCTACTGCTTCTGTCCCTCCAGCACCTTCAACGCCCGCCCCATCTCCTCCCTCGTATTGAAGCAGTGTGGCGACAACCGGATCGCCCCTTCCCTCAACGAGTGAGAGATCTTCGCCGCGCTGAGCGCCGCTGATGCCGCCACCGGATCCCGCGGCGCGATCGCGAGCACTCCCGCGCGCTTGGCCGGATCCGCAGGCGTCACGAGCCGCACCGAATCCCCATTCGCTGCGGCCCATTCCACCGCTTCCGATACGATCCCCTCGATGTGCTGCTCCACGCTCTTGGGCCCGAGCTCGAGCAACATCTCGAGGCTCGCGTTCAGCCCCGCGAAATCCTGCGCCGGCAGCGTGTTGATCTGAAAGCGTCGCGCGTCCTCGTAATACTTGAAGTCGTAGTCGACCATGCGCGTGAAGTCTTCGCTCGACTTCATGGCGAGCCATCCGACCACCGCCGGATCGAGCGTGCGCGTGAGCTCCTCGCGCACGTACACGAAGCCCGTGCCCCACGGCGCAAGCAGCCACTTCTGCCCACCGCACGCGAGCACATCGATCTCGAGCTTCGACACGTCGAGCGCCATGGCGCCTACACCCTGGATCGCATCCACCACGAAATAGATGCCGCGCTTGCGGCACTCGCGGCCGATCGTCGCAAGATCCGCGCGATATCCGGTCGAGAACGAGACCCAGCTCATCGTCACGACCTTCACGTCGGGGCGCTTCAGGGCTTCCAACAGCCGCTCTTCATCCTGCAGTCCGTTGTTCTTCGGAATCAACTCGAGCTTCACGCCCTTCTTCGCCAGCGACATCCACGGATACACATCGGCGGGGTATTCGCCCTCGTACGTGAGCACCACGTCGCCGGCCTGTAGCGGTAGACAAAGCGACGCGACATTGATCCCGTACGAGGTGTTGTGCATGCACGCGATCTCGCCGATTTTCGCCCCGATCAGCTTTGCGATCAGCTCGCGCGCTTTGCGAAACACCTCCAGATCTTCGTACGTCGAAAGCCGAAACGGCTCGGCGCGGAGATCGGCCCAATGCTTGAGCACCTTCACCCCTCTCGCCGGCAGCGCACCCGTTTTCGCGTTGTCCAGAAAGACCTGATCCCCCGTCAGCGTCCACGGAAATTCCTTCGCACGAAGCGCGTTTACGTCGAAGCTCATGATGTTCGTCCCTCGAGTGCGCGCGGATCGAGCGCATCTCTGAGCGCGTCACCGAGCAGGTTGAAGCCGAGCACCGCGATCCCGATTGCGAGACCGGGGCTGAGCGAAGTCCATGGCGCGTGACGCAGCTGCTCGAGATCGCGTCCGTCCGCGATCATCGAGCCCCAGCTCGGCGTCGGCGGCTGCACGCCGAGTCCGAGGAAGGATAGCGCCGCCTCGGCCATGATCGCCCCCGCAACACCGAGTGTCGCGGCGATCACGACCGGAGCGATCACGTTCGGGAGCAGATGCCGCGTGATGATGCGGTAGTCGCGCTCGCCCAGTGCGCGCGCGGCCTGCACGTATTCGAGCTGGCGCACCACGAGCACCTGTCCGCGAACGATGCGCGCCATGCCCGCCCAGCCGACCACGCCGATGGTGACGAGCACCGTGCCCAGCGACGGCTCGAATGCCGCGGCGAGCGCGATGAGCAGCAGCAGCGACGGAAAGGCGAGCGTGACGTCGGCGAGGCGCATCACGGTCTCATCCACCCATTTGCCGTAGAAGCCGGAGATGAGACCCAGCGTCAAGCCAATGGAGAGCGCGATTCCCTGCGAGAGAAAGCCCACCGACAGCGAGATGCGCGCACCGTAAATGAGGCGCGCCCACACATCGCGCCCCTGCAAATCGGTGCCGAGCCAATGCGCCATGCTCGGCGGCTGGAGCTGATTCGCGAGCGCGATCGCCGTCGGGTCCCATCGCGACACAAGGGGAGCGGCGATCGCGAGCACCACGAGGATCGTGACGGCGCCGAGTCCGAGCATCGCGCGACGGTCTGCACGCAACTTCCGCCACAGGAGCGCCGTCATACCGGGTCCAGGAGCTCGGGTGGCGTGTTCGCCGGCTGGCGCTTCCAGCGGCGATGCTGCCAGAAATACTGCTCGGGCGACTCGCGCACGAAATTCTCCAGCAACCGCGAGTACTCGATGAGAATCGCATCGACATCGTGCTCGGTGTCTCCGGTCCGCTCGATCACTATCTCGCGCACATGAATGCGGTAGCGCCCATCCGGCTCTCGAATGCACGAGCCGAAGAACACCGGGGCATTGAGCCTGAGCGCAAACACTGCCGGCCCACGCGGCGTTTTCGCAGGCCGGCCGAAGAAATGGATGAAGGTCGACGCGATGTGCAGCGCGGATTGATCGGAGAGGAATGCGATCACTCGCCCCGCACGC
>DASXQD010000263.1:0-3554 GCA_036493195.1 Gemmatimonadaceae bacterium
GCTCCGTGCAGGGACTCCATCTCGTGGTGGCGGACATTCACGAAGCGCGCGCACAGCTCGTGAGCCGCGGCGTCGAAGCGAGCGAGGTACGCGAGCTCGGACCGGGAATCTTCTTTGTCTTCTTCAAGGACCCGGACGGCAATAGCTGGGCGGTGCAGCAAATCACCAAAGACTCACATGGAGCACGGACATGAAGAACCTCGGCACCCTCAAAGTCACCCTGCCCTCGGATCGCGAAGTGACGCTCACTCGCATCTTCGAGGCGCCGCGCACGATGGTGTACGACGCGCTCACGAAGCCCGAGCTGCTCACGCGCTGGATGGGCCCCCACGGCTACTCGATGCCCGTGTGCGAGATCGATCTCAGGGTTGGAGGGCGGTGGCGCTGGGTGTTCCGCGCACCCGACGGCAGCACGATGGGAATGAGCGGCAGATATCTCGAGCTCGATCCACCAAAAGGCATCGTGCACACTGAGGCCTTCGACGACTTCCCCGGCGAAGCGCGCGTGACGACGGTGCTCACGGAGGAGAACGGCAAGACCACGCTCGTCGTGACCTCGCTCGCGGCCTCGAAGGAAATTCGCGACGCGGTGATCGCGTCGGGAATGGAGCACGGCGCGGCCGAGTCGTACGACAGACTCGCGGAGCTGCTCACGATGCAGCTGGCGTCCTAGCGGCCGCGCCGTGAGCGCGTACGAGTCGGGCAAAAACAAAGTGGATGAGACGACACAGTCGGACACCAACGGACACAGACGGTCAGGAGCTTTTTACGAAAAGCGTGGTGCTCCGCCAGGCTTCCCTTGCCCGATTCCCTAGTGGTGAATCGCCTCGTCCGGGATCGCGATGTGCTGCGCGGTCGGGGTCTTGATCCGCATGTCGCGATCGACTTCCGTGATCTGCGGCTCGAGCCGGCGCATCATCTGCGTGAACGATGTCGCGATGTCCGTCTCGAACTCGCGACCCGCGCGCTCGTCGATGAACACGAGCGCGCGACCCGGCGGATAGGGCTGCCGGTGCGCGCGCTCGATCCGCAGCGCGTTGTAGACGCTGCACACGCGCACCAGCTTGCTCGCGTAATGCGTCGGCCTTCGGAAGAGCCGGTTCGGATACCCGCTGCCATCGGGACGCAGATGATGCTCGTACGCGACGCACGCCGCGAGCTCCTGTCGCCGGTCGCTCGAAAGAATGATGCGCGCGCCTTCCGTCGTGTGGCGCTCGATCACCGTGCGCTCCTCCACCGTCAGCTCGATCGGCTTGAGCAACAGGTCGCGCGGAATGCGTGCCATGCCGAGATCGTGCAGTAGCGCCGCCATCCCGAACTCGTGCACGTCCCGGCTGCCCAGTCCCAGAAACTCGGCCAGCGCCATCGTGAGCACCGCCACGTTGATCGAGTGGATCGCGTTGTACGGGTCCGACGCCTTGAGTCGAAGGAGCGGGATGATCATCGCGCTCGAGCCCTTCATCGCGACCGTGAGTGAGCGCACCACCGCGTCCGCCTCGACGAGCGGCACCTTGTCGGCACCCGAGACCTGCTCGTACATCCAGGTGACTGCGCCCGCTTCCTCTTCGAGTCCGAATGGGAGCCCTACCGCATCCGTGGGCGTGTGCGAGCCACTGCCATCGCCACCGCTGCCGCTCTTGCCGCGCCCTCGTCCGCGTCCACGTGCGCCTGAGCCACCGCCGTCGCCGGCCCCTCCGCCGCCAGTACCAGGCGTTCTGCTCGCCGGCGTGCCCACACCGCGAGGCTCGCTGCTCCCTACGATTCCCCTGCCGCCCTCGCCCCAATCCACATCCTGCTCGCCTTCTTCCTCCCGCACCGCCACTGCGCCGAATTTGATGCTGTGCCGCTTCGATGTGTGCGACGAGCGGTCCTTGACCGTTCCCTCCGCACCGCTCTGCACGATTCGACTCAGCACATCCGCGAGGAACTCTTCGTACTCCTCCCGGTCCACGCCCACTCCGAACTCCAGCCGCTGCACGCCGACGGCCGCGAGCTTCTCCGCCCACGGCCAGTCCTTCATGTCGTGCATCGGCGCCTGGCCGTAAATCACGTCCGTGCCGATGAAGGAGAACTGCGGAAGCGGATTCTCCTTCTGCAACTCCACGAGATGCTGAAACGACGCGTCCACCGCGCGCCCCCACGTGGGATGCTCGCGCGGATACAGCATCATCGTCGACAGGCTTTGCGCGAGCGACGACAGGAATTTGACGGGGCTGCTCACGGGCCCCTCGAGCGAATCGCGTTCTGCACCGCGGAATCCTGATCGCGCGCGGCCAGCGACAGCACCTTCATCGCCGCAGGCTCCTGCGCCCACGTCCACGCGAGCGCCGAGAGTGCAGCGAGCATCGGCTGGCTCCGGGGTGCGAGCTTGCGCCCGAAGAACCACGTGCGCTTCCGCGACAACGCACACTTGACCAGCACGTCGAGCACCACCGGCAGGCGAACGGGCGCGAGCACGCGGATCGCGAGCACCGCCATCATCCCATCGAGCGAGCGCTCGTCCAGTCGCCCGGCCAATACTTCAACCGCCTCGCGCGGACATCCGCCTTCGAGCGCCGCGTTGAGCGCTGCGCGCACGATGCGCTCATCGGTGTCCGGCACCGCGAGCGCGATCGACTCCGCGCGCGTGCCGGGATCGCGCAGCAGCAGCGCGTAGGCCTCGCGTCGTACGCGCGGATCCGGATGCTTCGCGTAGGGATGCGCGGTGAAGTCCTTTGGCCACGTCTCGAGTCGCGCCATCAGCAACAGCAGATTGCGCTGCACGTACCACGGTGAGCCGGGCAGCCGCGCCACCACCGCATTCCCGACCTCGGGACCGAGCTGCGCCAGCATCTCGAACAGACGCCACCGCGCCGTGCGGTCATCCTCGAGCTCCAGCGCATCCAGCAGCGCGCCCGCCGCCGGAAAGCCTACGCGCGCCACGAGCCGATACAGCACCTCGAAGTCGATCGGCCGATCGCGCAGCAGCCGGCGGATCGTTCCGGTGTTGTCGAGATGCCGGCGCAGCGTCCACACCACCGTGTTCGACTCCGGCGTCTGATCCACCATCGCCAACAACGCGGAGATGCGCCCCGCTTTCACCATCTCCGCCACGGCGTGCTTTGCCGTCGCGCTGAACAGCTCCACCTCCAGCGACATCTGCACGATGTACTCGGCGTTCACATCCCACTGGCCGGAGCTGGCCGGCGCATTGGTGGCCGGCTCCGCAATCAGCTGCTCGAGCGTCTGCCAGTAGCTCTCTTCCGGCAGCGCCGCCGCGCCGTCCCAGTCGTCGATCAGCTGCCGCATGTTCTCGCGGAGCGCCGTGTCGGCTTTCTCTCGCCGGTTGGGCGATCCTTTCTCACTATGCTTCGCGAGCTTCGTCAGCAGCAGCAGCAGTGCCTCCGACATCGTGTGCTCCGATGCGCTGGCGACCGCCTTGGCGAGATCGAGCACCGTGTCCGCGGCGAGCGTGTGCGACGCGTTGAGCAGAAACTGTCGCCGCTGCGCGCCCGGGCTCGTTCGCTTGAGAAGCTGCTGCAGCGTCTCCGGCGAGAGCGCCGTCACGAGCTTCG
>DASXQD010000264.1:0-1531 GCA_036493195.1 Gemmatimonadaceae bacterium
CAGAAACAAATTGGATGAGACGACACTGACGGACACAAACGGACACAAACGGTGAATGCGAGACCAGGACCTACAGCTTCTTCACCAGATACTTCCGGACAAACTCATCCATTCGCACCAGATCGAGCGCGGCGTCCTTGCACGGACCATTGGGGAGGGTCATCGGGAGACCGAGCACCGGCACGCGGCCCGCGACATCGTGCAGCCCGCTCACGAGATCGCGCTCGCATGCGACGGCGACGACTGCCTTTGGGCGCCGCTCGCGAATGACGCGGCGGGCGAGCTGACCGCGCGTGGCCACGAACGCCGAGACGCCGTAACGCTTGGCGATCTCGAGCACTCCGTCGAGCGCCTCGCGCGAAAGGCAGCGCGGAATGAGAATGAGCAGCTCCGACGGGTTGACGCGTCGTTCGCGCGCCAAGGCGAGTCGGTCGTACACCGCGACGCTCGCGTGATCGGTCCAATCGCGCTTCACACCGAACAGCTCACCCACGCGCCAGGCGAGATGGAGCGTGCGCAGCAGCAATCCGCGCTCGGCCAGTCGCTCGGGGAGCAGCGCGCGGCCGGTCCACACGGAAAGCGCCAGGAGCGTGAGCCACGCGAGCGACAGTGCCACGAGTCCGACGATGCTCAGATAGAGCACGAGCGGAAGTCGTCGCGAGATGAGTGCGAGGCGCGGTGCGAGCAGGTAGACCGCCGCCGCCGCGAGGATCGCGAGGAGGAGGATGCCGACGGCCGTGAAGCCGAAATAGAGGCGCGTGGGCGACGTGAAGTCGCCACCGTTGTCGAGAGCGCCGCCGTCCCACTCATCCCACTCGTGTCCGAGCCGCCGGTCGGTTTCGATCTTGATCAGCGGACCGACGTTTCGAAGCGGTACTTCGCTCTCCATGCTGGATGATGACGGGACCACGAGTGACTTGTCAACGGGCGATGCGCGAGGCAATGTGGCCGGCGTGACGGTCGATGAATTTCGTGGCGTCTTTCGCGATGACGAGTCCGCGCGAGCGGTGTACGCCGAGGGAGCGGGGATTGCGCGCGCGATGCCGGCTGCCGTGGCGGTTCCGGCGGATGCGGACGATGTCGCTGCGCTCGTGCGCTGGGCAGAGGCGAGCCACACGCCGCTGATCGCGCGAGGCTCGGGGAGTGGAATGGCCGGCGGTGCGGTGGGTGCCGGCGTGATCGTGGATCTGAGTCGCCTCGATTCGATCGGGGCGATCGACGGCGAGCGACGACACGTGATGGTGGGACCGGGCGCGCTGCGCGGGGCGGTGAACGCGCGCGCGCGACTGCAGAAGCTGCGCTTCCCCGTGGACCCATCGAGTGGAGCCTTCTGCACGATCGGCGGAATGACGGCAACGAACGCCGCCGGCGCGCACACACTGCGCTACGGCTCGACGCGCGCGTGGGTGACGGCCCTCGACTGCGTGTTCGCCGACGGGACGCGCGCGCGCATTCAACGTGGTGCGCCGCTCCCCGGGCTTCCGGCCATCGATCGCTTTCTGGCCACCGCGCATCCAGCGATCCTCGCGGC
>DASXQD010000265.1:0-13673 GCA_036493195.1 Gemmatimonadaceae bacterium
CGGCGAGCGGGAGAAGCCACTGCACCTGGTGCTTGCCTATGACATCATCGATCAGGTACTTCGAGCTCGCGGGAAGTACGAATCCCGCGAGCTGGTTGATGATCATCAGGGGGAAACCGATCGCGAGCTGCTTCCGGTGGCCCCAGATCAGCTCGCGTGCTTCGGCCCACGCATTGTGATAATCGGTTTTTCTTTTTTCCTCCGCCACGCGACCGCCTGTTCCTGAAGATTTCGAAAGATAGTTCCTGACGAGAGACCAACGCAGCGAGGCCGCCAATCGTGCGCGCCGATGGCGACCTCGCGTGTGGAAGCGGCGCATCGCGTATGTGGGGCCGACGCTCCGTTCGGAGACGCGTCGTCTGGTTGCAGTTTCGCCGGTCGAGCGCAGCGCGATGTCGGCCGCGCGCTGGCGGTGTCAGCGGGAGAAGGGCGAGCAGCCGGAAGACGACGTTCGAACAGCTAAGTATGCAATCATACCAAGACGCACGAGCCCCGATTTAAGTAGGCGCGTGGGTTGCAGTTAGAGTATGAGCCCTGTAACGAACTGATGCACTGGTCGGAATGAAATGTTCTTTGTTCTTACCGAAGCGCCGGGTGGGTGTATCATGTGCATGCGCAGGGAGGCACAGAAGGTGTCAGAGCAGGACTTCACCGAACGACAGGCTCCATGCCGAGTGTGTTTTCAGCTTATCCGCTCATGGTGATCGCCGTGAGCATTGTACTGCTCATCGCTGCAGTCTCGATCGCGGCGAGCGGCGTATTCCTCGCGCGCAAACGTGCCGCGCGTCGGCATCGCCATGGCGCGCTGCCACCGATGATGGTGACGGCCGGTCGCGATCGACGCGACCGTCAGGTGATTCCGGCGAACGGAAAGGACACCGTGGTCGTGCTCCCCGGCCATCTCGAAGTGGAGGTGGGGAGCAATGTGGGCGAAGCCATCCGCTTCATGCGCGTGAAGGGCGAGCCCGCGGACATCACGATCGGCGCGGCGGAGGGACCGCGTCACCGGCACATAAAGCTGCCGGCAGACACCGTGAGTCGCACGCACGCGCGCATGCAGTATCAGGACGGACGCTGGCGCATCACGAATCTGTCGGCGAACAACCCCACACTCGTGAACGGCCAGGAGCTCGACGCCTCCGCTCGCACGCGGCTGCTCGATGACGGCGACATGATTCAGATCGGCGAGATGCTGCTGCGCTTCCGCGCCGACTGACCGGCGCGCGGCGCTATTGTGCCGCGCGCACCGCCTGCTCCGACAACATGTGCGCGATGCGCTCCTCGAGGGCGCCCGTAGTCGCGCATCGCACGACCTGTCCCGAGGTCGCGTTGGCATGTCCGGTCGCCTCGACCTGCGTGCGCAGCGCGGCCAGTCCGCCCTCCGCAGGAATGATCTGCGTGATCACCCGAATCAGAATGTCGTACTGGTCTGCATTGGAGATGCCGGCCGTGGTGCCGCAGTCGAAGTAGTGCGACATGCGCTGCGAGCCGAGCTTGCCGCGATGCGTGCTGCCGGCATTGCCGAACACGTGCTGCCTGGAATCGACGACGTTCGGGTCGATCCCGAGCTCTCCAAACACTGTGGGTATTGCTGCCCACGCCTTGTCCACACTGACGAGCAGATTTGTCTGGTCGTAGGTGCGCTCGCGATGCCAATCGATCTGCAGGACGCCCGCCGGCGTCTCGACGCGCGTCATCTCCGCTTGCTCCTGGATGAGCGGCGTATCGTTGCTCGACTTGTTGCCGCCTCCGCCGGACGCACAGGCACCGAGGACGACGGCCAGGGCACACATCGCAATGCGCATCAATACCTCCTCGTGAAACTGCGACACGAGACCAAAGCGCGACGTGCGCCGGCCTGATCCCTCATAGATAAGATCGGGGTACGACCGCGCAAGAGCGTGGGCTACAAGAGCATGGGCTATCGGAACGCCCGACGCGCGCTCACATCGTTGCCGGCTGCAGATATTTGCCGAGCCAGCCCTGCACTTCATTCCACCAGAGCTTCTGGTTCTGTGGCTTCTGCACCCAGTGACCTTCATCGGGGAACACCACGAGCCGTGAAGGAACGCCCTGTCGCTGGAGTGCACTGAAGAACGAGAGGTCCTCGGTGTACGGAACGCGGTAGTCGAGCTCACCCGCCGTGACGAGCGTCGGTGTCTTGAAGTTCTTTGCGTAGAGGTGCGGCGACCACTTGCGATACTGCTGCGCCATGGCAGTCGAGTCCCAGTACGGACCGCCGTATTCCCACGTCGGGAACCACAGCTCTTCGGTCGCGCCGTACATGTTCTCGAGGTTGTACGGACCAGCATGGCTGACGAGCGCCTTGAAGCGATCGCTGTGCCCCGCGATCCAGTCGACCATGTAGCCGCCGAACGATCCG
The DNA here is from genome assembly GCA_036493195.1 of Gemmatimonadaceae bacterium. Lineage (GTDB taxonomy): Bacteria > Gemmatimonadota > Gemmatimonadetes > Gemmatimonadales > Gemmatimonadaceae > FEN-1250. The sequence goes on from DASXQD010000265.1 coordinate 2,384, forward strand.
CCGGCCGCGCCCATGCGCGTGCTGTCGAGCCACGCGTCCTTCGCCAGTGCGGCATCGAGACCGAGCATGAGATCGGAGTAGACGGCGCCTCCCCAATCCTTCGAGATTGCGTCGACGAACTTCTGTCCATACCCGGGTGAGCCGCGTGGATTGATGATTACCAGACCGTAGCCCGGCGCCGCGAACATCTGGTAGTTCCAGCGCCCGTGCCATTGATCGAGCCACGGCACCTGCGGCCCGCCATGGATGAGGAGCACGACCGGAAACTTCTTTCCCTGCACCCACTGCGGCGGACGCAGAATCATCCCCTGCACGCTGTCGCCGTTTGCGCCCTTGAACCAGTAATCCTCAACGGGATAGAGCTTGAGCGTCGCGAGCAACGCGTCGTTCTCGTGCGAGAGCTGATGCAGCCCGGAAATGCCAGCTCCCAACGTCGCGACGAAGACTTCAGCGGGACGATCAGCGGCATCCTGCAGCCACGTCATCGTCCGGCCCGCACGATCGAGCGAGAGCGAGGCGTTGTTGCGCTCGGAGAGCACGAGCTGCGGCGCGGTGGCGTTGCCGTTCGAGAACGTCGAGCGATAGAACTTCTCGCGCGAGGCGTCGACGGTCTGAATGAGGATCGCGTGTCCGTCGGCGGCAAACATGTAGCTGCCCGCATTGCGATCCCACTGCGGCAGGAGCTCTCGCGACTGGTGGCTCGAGCGGTCGTACGCCATGAGGCGCCAGCGATCGGATTCGAAGCCCGGGCGCGCCTGCGAATGGTAGAGAATGAGCTTGCCGTCCGGCGAGTACACCGGGTTCTCATCCGCTCCCTTGTTCGCGGCCGTGATCACCACCGACTTTCCGCCCGCAGAAGGAACCGTGTAGAGATTGTTGTCGGTGCTCCACGCGTTTTCGCGGCCGGCATCCTTCGCGGTGTACGCGAGCTCGCGGCCATCGGGCGCCCATGCGTAGCCTTCGCTCCCGCCGAACGGGCCGGGCGGCACATCATAGACCGCGCCCGGCGTGAGATCGAGCAGCCCGTTGCCATCCGCGCCCACCACGAACAGATGCGCGCGCGTGCCATCGTCCCAGGCGTTCCAGTGGCGATACATCAATTCGTCGGCAACGTGCGCCTTCACGGGATTCGAATCCGCTGCCTTCTGACGCGCGGCGTTGCACGCATCCTCGGAGCACGATGGATAGACGCGCGACGTGAACGCGATTCGGTCGCCGGTTGGAGACCAGATCGGACCCGTCGCGCCGCCCGCAAGCGTCGTCAGCTGCTTGCGCGCTCCTCCCATCTGATCGGCAACCCAGAGCTGCCCGCCAGCGATGTAGGCGACGCGCTTGCCGTCGGGTGACCAGCGCGCTTCCGACGCGCTCGTCGAGGCATCGGGAAACGCGGTGGCGATCCCGCCGCCGGCCGCAACCTTGTACGTGAGCGAAGAGCGGCTGTTCGTCCCCAGGCTCGTCGTCCTCACCGAATACAGCACCGTCGATCCGCTCGGCGCCATCTGCGGATCGGAGACGACCTTCACCGCCTCGAAGCTGTTGATGTCGACCGGCTGCTGTTTGTCCTGCGCAGCGAGCGGCGCAGTGAGAGCGATGAGTGCCGCGAGGCTGGGAAGCGCGAGGCGAACAGCGATTTTCGACATTGCAGAGTCCTATCATGGGTCGATGCGAGCGCGCCTGGCAGGCGTTTCGGTCTCAAAGGTGGGGTCGGGGCGCCAGTCCCGAAAGCGCCGGACAGACCTCGGCGGCGGTTGCCGCGAGACCCTCCAGCGCGTCTAACTATGGTACCCTCATAACGACGACATGCTTCCACGCCTGGAGTGAACGGCATGAGCCACGTTGCCAGCGAGTTTGGTGAGCGCAAGCGCCCCGATCCCTATGCGGACGAGAACACCATCGTGCGGCGGAAGCGCGGTGTGACGGTCGGCGCCTATCAGGGACTGACGATCGCCGCCCTTTCGTGCCTCGTGGGCGCGCTCTTCTTTCTCGGCGTAGACACCAGAGCGCAGAAGAGCGTCTCTCTCGTTGCGCTGCTCGTCGCAGCCGCATTCATCATCACCATGTCGCGCCGGAAGAGCCGCTCCGTGGAGTCGGACCGCACGCAGATGCTCGTGATGGTGTGGCTGGTGGGTACTTCGCTTTGCTGGGTGGCCATGGCGGTCGTGCTCTTCCTTCCGCCGAATCTGCTCTGGGAGCGAGGTCCGATCTACGCGACGGCGATCGGTGCCACGGGCGTGCTCATGACCGCCGCAGGTTCTCTGACGCTCTCCTCGATCTATGGCCGCGACTGGGCGAGCCGGAAGGTGCGCACCAAGTAGAGTTTTACAGCGGATGTAGCCAGACGAGCAGCACGCCGACCATCCGATAGCTCAGGCCATACAGCTCCCGCGCGGCCGGTCCCACGCGCACGCGCGTCGAGTCGATGCGCGATGTCGTGAGCGTGTCCAAAGGCGGATCGAGCACCACGCGCTGACCGTTGTACGTGCCCGTTCCCTTCTTCTCCCCATCGATCATTACGAGCACCTTGTCGCCGCGCGCGAGTAGCGGCGACTCGGGCTCAGTGCTCACCGCATCCCCCAGATCGGGCGCAAGCGCCGTTGGATTTTCCGCGCGGTGATGATGGCACCCGGCGATCACGGCGATGGCGAACGAGAGCGCACATCCGCGCGCGACCCGGTTTATTACTGAGCACATGATCAGGGCACCCCTTCAGTCGGAAATCGTTCGCTCCAACTGTCGCGGCCAATGGCGCGCAACGCAATGATCGCGGTGCGAGCGCTCGCCGCGGCGGTGTGGATGAGCATCGCACTCATCCCATTACCGGCCCACGCGCAGGCCGTGCCGGGAACGCAGGTGACCGGCGAGAACGATGCGCTCGACGTCTGGCTTCCGCAGAAGGACCGGCCGGATGGCGAGTACACGAATGGGCTTCGGATCTCCCTCTCGCGCAGCACGGCGCCTTTGTGGGGACGGCTGGTTCGCTCCGCTTCTCCATGCTCCGGCCACGAATCGGATTCGCAGCGCTGCCTCACGACCGAGCTCGCCATCGCGCAGCAGATGTACACGCCCGAGCCGCTCAGCCATCGCAGCGTCGATTCCCTGGGCGCACACTCCGTCATCTCTGCCCCGATTCGGGGCGATCGTGCATTCGCCGGCTGGCTGCACGCCGACGTCACCGGAAACATCATCTCGGAGAAGCGGTTGACGTCCTTCGCGATCGTGGCGGGCGTCACGGGAGCAGCGTCCGGCGCGGCGGCGGTGCAGAAGGGCTTTCACCACCTCATATCGCAGGTCGATCCTCCGGGATGGCGCTACCAGCTAGGCTTCCGGCCTGCGGCGAACCTCTCGTACACGGACAATCTGCGCGCCTCCCTCACCGCGAGTGATGGCCACGACTTCGCGGACGTCGTTCCGTCATGGAGCGCGCAGCTCGGCAGCGCCCGCTCGAGTGCGTACGGCAGCGTGGTCGCGCGACTCGGCTATCATCTCGCCCATCCCTGGAGTCCAGCGGCGCGCGCGCGCGCGGGTGCGCGCGATTTCGGCATCTGGCTCTACGCCGGCGTACGAGAGTCGCTCGTCGCGTACGATCAGCTGCTCGATCGCACGTACGTGAAGAACGATTCGAGTTTTTCAGTCGAACGAATTCCGTGGGTGAACAGCTATCAGTTCGGTATTGCCATCCGGCGCCATGCACTCACGATCGGCTTTGGCGGCACTCACGAGGGAAAGGAGTACGAAACGGAGGAGGTGCCGAATCACTCCTACGGCACGATCACCGTGACTGTCGACCGCGGGCTCGAGCGCTAGAGAATGCGCGAGCCGCGCCAGGTGAGCGTCCATTCGCGCGTCTGGCCAGGCTCGAGCCAGCTCGCGCTGCGCCATTGGCCGAGCGCCTCGGTGAGCGAGTCGGGAGCACCGATGCATGGCTCGAACGCGAGATTATAGTAGCCCTTCCCGCGTGCAAATGGCGACCAGCCGCCGCGATTGAGCCAGAGACCGAAGTGCGTGACGTTCGCCGTATCGAACGACACCTCGAGTCGCGCGTTCGCCTCCTCCACCGCCGCGCGCCCGGTTCCCATGTCGACGAAGAGCTTGCACGCGTATTTCTTCGCGATCAGATCGGGCTGCCGAAAGTCGTGATTCTTGCCGGCGGCAACCGCTCGTGGCCAGCGATGCTCGGCGGCCGGCCCGCCAAGCTCGATGCCGTGCTGCGCCCACACCCGCACGCGCGCGCCCTCCGGAAACTCGAGCTTCGTGTTCTTCGTGAGCGGCAGCAGCGGATGTGCAGACCAGAGAAACGGCAGCCGGTCGAGCCCATCGTTCGTGACTGCGTAATGCATCTCGACGCGATCCGACGTCACGTAGATCGCGCGTGCGAAGCGGTACGGCATCCGCTTTCCAACCCAGCCGCACACCGCGTACGTGCCGTCATCCAGTGTCTTGAGCTCGAATGTGGTCGACTGCGACCACAGCTCGCCATGATCGGGAAGCGCGAGCCCGCTGTACGCGTTCGGGAGCGAGAGCGCGGCGTACCGTCCCGAGATCGCCGGAAGCGTGCACGCCGCGACCGTTGGAAAACATTCGTCGTAGCCGCCGGAATCCGCAGTCTCGACGTACGAAGCGCCGTCGATCGGCGTCTGGTGCGCGATGACATCGCTCGTCCAGAGCCATTCGCGACCGGCCATCTCCATGCTCGCGATCTTGCCGCCGAGCGCGGGGATGATGACGACGCGTGTGGTTCCGGAGCGGAGCTCCGCGGATCCGAAGGTAGGGCGCGCGGCGGCAGTCACTCGATGGTGGCCGGGTCGATGCCTCGCGTGGCGAACACGCGCGCGACGGTGTCGCCGATCTTGTTGTTGGGTGTGCTCGCGCCTGCCGTGAGGCCGACGCGCACATTGCCGGGTTGCGACAGCCAATCGGAGGACACTTCCTCATTGCGGCCGATCGGCTTGTACCGAATCGTGCCGAGCTCCGGATCGATGGCGTTCGCGTCCTCGATGTGGTACGTCGTCACGTGCTCGGCGCAAATCGCGGCGAGCGAGATCGTGTTGCTCGAGTTATAGCCACCCACCACCACCATCACGTCCAGCGGCTCGGTGAGCAGCTCCTTGACGGCGTCCTGGCGGTCCTGCGTCGCGCTGCAGATGGTGTCGAACGAGCGAAAGTCCGCTGCGCGCGCTTCGGCACCGCGGGCGCGCTCGATGGCGTTGCCGACTTCCTCGCCGATCGCGAGCGATTCGCGAGCGAGCATCGTCGTCTGGTTCGCGACGCCGATGCGGCGCAGGTGCAGATCAGGATCGAAACCGGTCGATACGGCCGAGACGAACCTGGAGAGCAACGCATCGCGGCTGCCGCGCCCCTCGATGTAGTCGCACACGATTCGCGCCTCCGCCATGTCGCGCACGACGATCCACTGCGCGCCCGGGTACTTCTCGGCCTGCGACGCGGTCGCACGTGTTTCTTCGTGGTAGTGCTTGCCGTGGATGAGCGACGTCAGCCCGTCGCGCGCGTACGCTTCGACGCGCTTCCACACGTTGAGCACGGAGCCGCAGGTGGTGTCGACCATGACGCATCCGGATTCGCGCAGCGTCTGAAAATCCTTCATCGGAACGCCGAACGCGGGAAGGATCACGACATCCTCCGGCGTGATCGCGCCGTAGTCGAATCCAGCCGCCGATGGAACGAGGATCTCGATCCCCATCTCGCGGAGGCGCGTGTTGACGTGCGGATTGTGAATGATCTCGCCAACCAGGAGAATGCGGCGGTCGGGGAACTTGGTGCGCGTCTGATACGCGTATTCGACCGCGCGCTCGACACCGTAGCAGAAGCCGAACTCGCGGGCGAGGCGCACGGTGGTGTCGCCGGCCGAGAGCGCGTAACTCCTTGTCTGGAGAAGATCTACGAGTCTTCCGGAGTAGTCGTTGGCGAGCGTCCCCTGGACGTCCGCCTTGAGACCGAATCCCTTCCGGAAATACATCGCGCTGTCGTTCGACGCCATGTGGGGCAATCTAGCCTCTCTGCGGTGGCTCCGGAACGCGGGCTACGGTATCCATACGGGCGAAAGCGGCGGGCGGTCGCCCAGTCCGGCGCTTAAATTTTCAGGAGAATGACGCCCGACCCGCCAGACACCGCACCCCTCCTTCGCCCGGCGCCCATCGCGAAGGGCGACGCGATCGGCATCGTGGCTCCGTCGTACGCGCCCCGGCCGGGCTGGCTTTTGCGCGGCGTGAAGGCACTCGAGCACGCAGGCTACGGCGTGGTGCTCGATCCGGAGATCGCAACGGGACGACGATTCAAGCGCGTGGAAGATGAGCGGCGCGCCGAGAACTTCATGGGGGTGTGGCTGGACCCCAAGGTGAAGGCGGTGATCGGCGGCACGGGTGGCTACGGCGCCGTTCGCATGCTGCCGTATCTCGAGCCGGAGGTATTCCGGCGCAATCCGAAGATCTTCGTCGGATACTCGGACATCACGGCGCTCCATCTCTGGCTGATGCGCCGGTCGGGCCTTCGCACCTTTCACGGGCCCACGGTCGACGATCTCATCCCGAGCACGCGCGACCCGACGATGGCGTCGCTGCTCACGGCGCTCACCACTCCAAAGCCGACGGCGCGCATCGGGCGCGGCATCGCGCGCGTGGTGCGGCCCGGCCGCGCGACGGGGCGGCTCATTGGCGGGAATCTCTCGCTGGTGCAGCAGACCATCGGCACTCCGTACGAAGTGGATACGCGCGATTCGATTCTCTTTCTCGAGGAGACGCGCGATCCAATGAGCGTGCTCGATGAGCGCCTCGTGCATTTGCGCGCCGCGGGGCTGCTGCGCGCCGTGCGCGGCGTGATCATCGGCAAGCTGTCGATCGATCGGAGCGAAGAGGACGAGTTCGAGAACTTTCTGCTCGACCTGCTCTCGGATCTCGACGTGCCGGTGCTCACCGATTTTCCCGCTGGGCACGAGATGCCGAATCTCACAATCCCGATCGGAACGGATGTCGAGCTCGTGGCGGAGGAGACGACGGGGTGGATCACGTACCACGAGGATGCGCTGTCTGGAGGGGAGAGCGCGACATGATCGAGGTGGTCGTAGGGGACATCACCGCGCTCGACGTGGATGCGATCGTGAACGCCGCGAGTCGCGCGCTCGCGGGCGGTGGCGGAGTGGATGGAGCGATTCACGCTGCGGCGGGTCCGGAGCTGGTGAGGGCGAGTCGCGCGCTCGGACCCATCGAGACGGGGAGTGCGGTGATCACAGCGGGATTCAGATTGCCCGCCCGCTACGTGATCCACGCGGTGGGGCCGATCTGGCACGGCGGCAGGCAGGGGGAGGCGGAGTTGCTCGAGCGCGCCTACGAAACGAGCTTCGAGCGCGCGCTCGATGCAGGCGATGTGCGCTCGATCGCCTTCCCCGCCATCTCGGCCGGCGTGTACGGCTATCCGAAGGAGAGCGCGATCGAGATCGCGGTGCGCGTGATGCGACGGCACGAGAGAGAGTTCAAGCGCGTCGTCGCATGCGCGTTCGACGAGAAGACGGGAACGCTCTACCGGCGAGAGCTGTCGGTGCGGCCGAAGTAACCGGGGCATCCCGTGCTTCGATACGGGAGGGAGTGCTGTAGATTGTCCCTTCAGTAGCACGCCCCGTCCGGAAGACTCTTACAGGCGCGTGGCACGCCGTAGCGCGGTCCACGCACAATGAACGTAACTCCGTTCCCGGAGACACCGTGTCCCTGGCACAATTCATCGGTGCCAACGCCGAGGCCATTCTTCTCGAGTGGGTTGCGTTTGCCCGGTCGTGTGCGCCCGCCGCAAAGCTCATGGATGAGGCGGCACTTCGCGATCACGCGCTCGCGATGTTGCGAACGATATCGGTCGACCTCGGCACGACGCAAACGGATCTGGAGCAATCCGAAAAGTCCAAGGGGAACTCCGACTCCACCCCCGCCGATCCCGATACTGCCGCGGAAATCCATGGAGCCGATCGAGCCTGGAGCGGTTTCACAGTTGGCGAGATGGTCTCGGAATACCGCGCGCTGCGCGCCTCCGTGATTCGGCTGTGGATCAGGGCCAACGGCAAGCTCGAGGGCAGCGATCTCGATGATCTCGTGCGCTTCAACGAAGCCGTCGACCAGGCGATCGCGGAATCGATCACTCGCTACACCGAAGACCTCGATCACTCGAAGGAAATGTTTCTCGCCGTGCTCGGCCACGATCTCCGCTCACCGCTCGGGGCCGTGCTCACATCGTCGCAATTCATGATCGAATCGGGAGGGCTCGCCGGGTCCAATCTCACGCTGTCAACGGGGATCGTTCGCAGTGTCCGCCGCATGAATCAGATGGTCGAAGACCTGCTCGACTTCACGCGCAGCCAGCTTGGATCCGGCGTGCCGATCACACGCACACAGATGGACGTGGCGCTCGTGGTTCGGAATGCGGTAGATGAGATGAAAGCCGCGCACCCGGACAGAGTATTCCGGACGAGCACGTCCGGCGATGTGTGTGGCGCATGGGATGAAGCGCGAATGAGTCAGGTGCTGGTGAATCTTCTCGGTAACGCCGTACAGCACGGAGCCGCGGAGATGCCGATAAGCATCGCCACACGCGGAGAGCGAATGGCGGTTCTCATAACCGTGCACAATCCCGGGAAAGCCATAACCCAGTCCGAGATTTTCGGAATATTCAGCCCGTTCAAGCGACTCAAGGTCGGCGCTCCGGTCGAGCGCGATTCCAGCAATCTGGGACTCGGACTCTATATAGCCGATCGGATCGTAAAGGCACACGGTGGAACGATCGATGTCTCCTCGTCCGCCGACGCAGGGACCTCTTTCACGATTTCCCTTCCGCGCGATCCTGCAACGCCGATCGCGCCTCTTCGGCTGACATCACGAACGGATCGACGAGGAGTCTGAACTCGGGCGGGAGTGCCGTCTTCTTCAGGCCTACGTCCACGCACACGAGCACCAGGTATGCGGCTCCGATCAGCGTCTTTCGGTCGTCGCGGAACAGGTCGATGTTCAGCGTGACCGACGTTCGGCCGATGTTGCTGAAGTACGTCGCAAGCGTGATCTCGTCATCCAGCCGCGCGGGCGAGAAGTAGTCGATGTGCATGACTTTCCGCGGCAGCCACACCTTGTACTCGGCGTGCAGCACGCTGAGCGGCTTGCCCAGCGAACGGTACAGATCGGTCTCGGCGACGTCGAGAAAACGGGTGTACGAGCCGTAGCGGGCGATGCCGGCGAGGTCGATGTCCTCCCAGCGCACGTGCTCCGACGTGACGAATGGCGTCTTGGCGGTCATGCGGGGAATCTACCCCTTACCCTCACACCCTGCGAGAATTCAGGGGCGGCGGCGACGCCGGCGGAACTTTGGCTCGCGTGACGGCCTTCAGAATCGCGCAGTCTCGCCGTGCCTGGCACCACACTCTTTCCGGGAGCATGCAGATGTCCGAGCGCAGCGGCGCAATCAAGCCGATCGCGATCTATCACGAGCACCCGGACTGGTTTCGCCCACTGTTCTCGGAGCTGGACCGCCGCTCGGTGCCGTACGAGCGCCTGGATGCCGCCGCGCACACGTACGACCCTTCGGAGTCCTCGGTTCCGTGGTCGCTCGTGTTCAATCGCACGTCGCCGTCCGCGTACCTGCGCGGCCACGGCCAGGCGACGTTCTACACGCTCGACTGGCTTCGCCACCTGGACCGCCTCGGCGTTCCGGTGGTGAATGGCGCGCAGCCCTACACGGTCGAGATCTCGAAGGCGATGCAGCTCGACATCCTTCGCGAGCTCGGGCTGCCGTACCCGCGCGCGCGCGTGATCAATCACTCGAGCATGGCACCGCGCGCCGCACGCGGGCTGCGTTTTCCGGTTCTGGTGAAGGCGAACATCGGGGGCAGCGGCGCGGGCATCACGGGCTTCGCGAACGAGGAGTCGCTCGCGCGCGCCGCCGCGGACGGAACGATCGATCTGGGAATCGATGGGGTCGCGCTCGTGCAGGAGCAGGCGCCCATGCAGGACGCGCACATCACGCGCGTCGAAGTGCTGGGCGGGAAGTTTCTTTACGCGATCGATGTCTACCCCGATGCGGGCTCGTTCAATCTCTGCCCCGCGGACGTGTGCCAGACCACGGACGGGCGCGAGCTCGTGCGCGGCGCGTGCGCAACGGATCTCGCGAAGAACGGCATGCGCGTGGAGGCGGCGCATCCACCGCGAGAGATCATCGCGCAGGTCGAGCGAATAGCGGCGCGAATCGGGCTCGACATCGGCGGCATCGAGTACCTCGTGGATGCGCGCGATGGGAAGCACTACTTCTACGACGTGAACGCGCTCTCGAACTTCGTGGCGGACGCCGTGAACGTGGTCGGCTTCGACCCGTTCTCGCGACTGGCCGACTATCTCGAGGAGCGCGCTGGATTCCGCGGCTCGATGGTCGGGGCCGCCTGATGCGGTACGGCTACTGGATGCCCGTGTTCGGCGGCTGGCTGCGCAACGTTGCCGATGAGCAGATGGAGGCGAGCTGGGACTATACGAAAAGGCTCGCGATTCGGAGCGAGGAGATCGGCTACGACCTCACGCTCGTGGCCGAGCTCTTTCTCAATGACATCAAAGGCATCGACGCGCCATCGCTCGACGCGTGGTCCACGGCGGCGGCGCTCGCGGCGGTGACGAAGCGGCTCGAGCTCATGATCGCGGTGCGTCCGACCTTCCATCTCCCCGCGATTTTCGCGAAGCAGGCCGCGAACATCGATCAGATCTCGGGCGGACGCCTCTCGCTGAACCTCGTGTCGAGCTGGTGGAAGGATGAGGCGCGGCGATTCGGCGTGCGCTTCGATGAGCACGACGACCGCTATGCGCGCACCGAGGAATGGCTCGGCATCGTGGACGGCGCGTGGCGCGATCATCAGCTGTCGCACGAGGGCAAGTACTACACGGTCGATGAGACGATCGTCGAGCCGAAGCCCGTGGCACGCGGCGCGCGCAGGCGGCCGACGGTGTGGGCCGGCGGCGAGTCCGAGGCCGCGAAGACGCTGATCGCGCGCGACTGCGACGCGTACGTGATGCACGGCGATCCGCCGGAACGGATTGCGCCCAAGGTGTCAGATCTGAAGAAGCGCCGCGAGACCTTCGGGAAGCCGCCGATGCAGTACGGGATGGCGGCATACGCGATCGTGCGCGACCGCGATGCGGAGGTGAAAAAGGAGATCGCCCGCATCACCAACGTGGCGGAGGGCACACCGGGGTACGGCAATTATCGCGACTGGATCGCGAACACGAAGCTCGAGCAGCAGGTCTCGCTCGAGGACTATTCGGTG
>DASXQD010000266.1:0-3099 GCA_036493195.1 Gemmatimonadaceae bacterium
GAGCGCGCGCAACGGCGAGCTCGCGGAGCGTGTGCGGAGCCTGAGCCGCGAGCTGGGCACACAACCGACAGACAACACGCGAGTGGTCGCGGCCCGAGCGGGGAAGGGACTCGAAAGAATCCCGGTGAGCGTCGAAGGCTCGATCCACTTCCTGTCCTCGAAGGACATCGACTATATCGCGGCCTCGGGAGATTGCGTGATCGCGCACGCGGGCGCATCCTCGCACGTCATCCGCAAGTCGATGAGCGAGATCCTCGCGTCGCTCGACTCGTCGCGATTCACGCGCATTCATCGCTCGACGATCGTGAATCTCGCACGCGTCGTGAAGGTCGAGCCGTATCTGCACGGCGAGTACATCCTCGTGATGCCCAGCGGGACGAAGCTCAAGGTGAGTCGAGGGTATCGCGAGGAGGTGGCGAAGCGACTCGGGCTCAGCGCGGGCTGAGCGCGATCTGAGCGCGGGCTGAGCGCGGGCTGAGAGCTTCCGGGCTACGTCCTCGCCGTCCTCGCCGTCCTCGCCGTCCTCGCCTTCCTCGCCTTCCTCGATGTCGTCGTCTCCTCAAGCGATGCACGCAGCAGCGCCCGTGCGGCCCAGCGCGACACCTCCTCCGCCTCGCTCTCGCGCAGCCCGCGAAGATCGCGGAGCACGATCAGCGCCTCGATACCGACGCACATCGCGAGCGCCGAAATGAGACGCTCGTAGCGACGTTTGCCGAGTTTCTTCTTCACGGGCGCGAGCGCGAGGGCGATCCACTCGATTCGCCGGTAGCCGCGCTTCCTGACCGGCGGATTGAGCGCCGAATCCGCGGGGGGTGGAGCGCTGATGGTGAGGCGGATCATCGTGCGGAGCAGCTGCTCGTTCGCGACCGCGCTCTGTTGCAGCGCCTGCACCGCGCGATCGAGCCGCGCCTCGACATCTTCGATGTCCGCGCGTGCGCCGTCGCTGCCCTCGATGGCCTGCGCCATGATACCGCGCACCCCTTCGAGCGCGGCCTCGACGAGCATTTGCTCCTGGGTGGGGAAATAGCGATAGGCGGTGCGGCGGGAGACGTCCGCCGCGTCGGCCACCTCGGCGACCGTCGGCTGCGCGCCGGACGTCACGAGCTGAACCGCCGCGTCCAGGAGCGCGCGGCGCGTTCGACCCTTCTGCTGCACCCGCTCGTTCGAGGCTCTTGCCGAGGGCATGGAAGAAAAGTATACTACGGGCGCGTCATGGCACAATAGTGTCATAACGCGCTTCCGGTGTTAGGACCCCCAGGAGGGTATCATGTCGCTCACCACCAGCATGTTCGGCGCGATCATCGCGATCGCGGCTGCCGTCCCACCCGTCACACACCAGCTCGAGGAGATGCGCCACATGAGCCCACAATCCACCGCCGCAACGCACGATGCGGAAGCCGACATTCGCATGCTGATCGCCGATCAGGCAGCCGCCTGGAATCGCCACGATGCGAAGGCGTGGGCGAGCCCGTTCCAGCCGTCGGCCGAGTTCATCAACATTCTCGGCACTCCGTTCAGCGGGAAACCCGCCATCGAAGGAATCACGTCGCGCATCTTTGCGACGATCTTCAAGGATTCGCGCGATTCGGTTTCCGTGCGGAAGATCGTCTGGGTGAATCCCGAGCTCGCGATCGTGCACTACGAGCACGCCGTGTCGGGCTACACTGCGCTCCCGCCCGGAATTCAGCCGAGCGAAATGGACGATCAGGGCAAGGGCGTGCTGCGCACGTTGATGGTCTACGTGCTGCAGCGCGATGCCCAGGGCAAATGGATGATCATCAACGGCCAGAACACCGCGATCCTGCCGGCGTTCAAGGGACACTGACGAACTCAGAGGCACGGCAGAGCGCGGCGCTGACCTTGTACGCGAGCTCGGTCGCTGCGAAGCTCCGGATACACACTTTCGCCGGGCCCGCAATGACTCTGCTGCGCCGCACCAATCGCTTCGCCTGCGTGCTGACTTCGCTCATCGCTCTCGCTGCGTTCGCGCCGGGTCCCTCGCAGCCGGTGGTCGTCGTGGCCCCGGTGCTGCTCAACAACATGTCCGCACTCCCGGACACGCGCGCGGACTCGGCGACGACCGTGCTGCTCACGCGTGAGGCGCGAGCTCGTCTCGCGAGCTGCGGCTACGCTGCGCCCGTTGACTCCGCGCCGTCGATCACGGCCGAGCATCCGGGAGCTTCGTATCTCTGGGAGCACCCGGACGAGGTTGCGAAGTGGGGCGCGGCGCAGCATGCCGACTATGTGGTCGTGAGCCGCCTCAACCGAATCGGCCCGTGGGTGGCCGAGTGGGAGGCGCAAGTGGTGTCGACCAAGCTGCAGCACGCCGTGAGCTCGCGCGTGGTGGAGCTCAAGGGCATCGGGCGAGACACGGCCTTGACCGCGCACATGTCCAATCGCGGTGCGGCGTGGATGATCGATCAGGTGACGCAATCGATCTCGCACAGCGCCGGGGATACGACTGCGGCGGGTCGGCCGTGTCACGCGTGACGGCGATCCAATCAGTGTGTGCGGCTCTACCGCGCACCGAGGAGAGGGGAAAAGCTCAGAGAGCGCTCACGGTGGAAAGCGAAATTTCACCGGCTGCTCCACGACACTCTCGATCGTGCACCCCGCGATTCGCTCCGGAGTGTAGACGCTCGTCAGTACCCATTCACGAGTCGCGTCTCTGAAGTTGTCGTATTCATCGGCCCACATTTGAGGACCTTTTGCATTCGCCGGTGGCGGCGTGTCGTGGATCGACGCCGCCTGCGCGCGTCCGCTGCTGTCCACGACGAAGCGAAGAGTCACATCGCCCTCCGCATGATTTCGTTGATTTTCTTTCGGATAGCGCAGCTCTGCCGATCTGAGAACTCCCGCGTACGAATGCGCGGGAAGTGGAATCCAGAAAGCGGTCAGCTCGGTGGCATCAGGGTCCGGGCGTTTCCATTCGCCCACTGAATCGACCGCTGGCGGGTCGAGCCAGAGGTCGATGATCACGGGCTCACCCCCCGCCTCGTTTCGCCAAGGCATGAGCGCGGTGCCGCGTCGTCGTGCGCTCTCGAAGGCGGCCGACAGCAGCGACGATGCACTACTGTCCGATGGAGGTCCTCGAACGAC
>DASXQD010000267.1:0-2438 GCA_036493195.1 Gemmatimonadaceae bacterium
CCAGCAGCACGAGCGCGAGCGCCGTGAAGGCCACACTCACACGATGTCTTCGCACGAACTTGCCGGCGCGATAGGGAATGCTCGCCGTGTGCGCGGACACGGGTTTGTTCGAGAGATATGCCTCGAGATCCAGCGCGAGCGCATTCGCCGTTGCGTAGCGACGCTCGCGGTCCCGCTCGAGCGCGTGCAGGATCACGGAATCGAGATCGCCGGAAAGCGCGCCGCGCACGTCCGCGCTTTCCGAGCGCCGCTCGCCAGCAATGAGAGCCCGTCGCTCCGCTTGCAGCGACGCGAACTGCGCGCTCGGCAGCGGCGGGTCGTTGGAGACGCGCTGCGCGAGCAGGGCGGCCCAGCCGGGATACTTCTCCGGATCGAATGGCAGCACGCCGGCAATCAGCTCGTAGAGCATCGCCCCGAGCGCATAGATGTCAGCCCGCGTGTCCACATCCAGTCCGTCGGACAGAAACTGCTCGGGACTCATGTACGCGGGAGTTCCGAGCGCGATGCCCGTGGCCGTGAGTCGTGCACTATTGGCTGTTGGCGCGATGGCCTTTGCGATGCCGAAGTCGATGACCTTGCACAGCGGCGCGCCGTCGGCCTCGGTCACGACCACGTTCGAGGGTTTGATGTCGCGATGAATGATTCCCTTCTGGTGCGCGTGCTGCACCGCGCGGCAGACCTGAACGAACAGTCGAATCCGTTCGGGAATCGTGAGGCGGTGATCTGCGGCATAGGCGGTGATCGTGTCGCCGACGACGTATTCCATCACGATGTACGCGAGACCGGCGCTCGTCGCGCCCGCATCGTACACGTGCGTGATGTTCGGATGGTCCATCATCGCGAGCGTCTGCTGCTCGGAGCGAAAGCGGGCGACCACCTCGCTCGAGTTGCCGCCCGCACGCAGCACCTTGATCGCGACCTGACGTCGAACCGGCTCATCCTGCTCGGCCAGATAGACCGTGCCCATGCCGCCCTGTCCGAGTACGCGCACAATGCGGTACGGGCCAATGCGTGCGGGTTGCTGAACGTCGCCGGTCAGCTCTCCGAAGAAAGGAGAGGACTCGTTGATCGGGATCGCACCCTCGGTTTCAGGCGACATCTGATGCGCCTCGGACGCACTGGAGAGAGCGAATGTACGCGCTCGGACGGAAAATGCTACAGAGGGGTAGATGCCCGGGAGGGGACGACCAGCACCAGCGCTGAAACCGGTGTAATCTCGCAACGTACGTGATGGCGAGAGTCGTTCACTGCTCACGCTCTGCGGAGACGCACGATGTCGGCAGATCTGTACTTCAGCACGCTCGTCCTGGTGTGCGGCACTGTGGTCGCTCTTGGCTTAATGCGCGTTTTCCTTCGCGTACTCGAGCTCAAGCACGAGCGACGAACTCCAATCGCCGTTGACGAGCTTCAACAGCGTCTCCAGCGGATCGAGCAGGCCGTCGAATCGACCGCGATCGAGGTCGAGCGTATCTCGGAGGCGAATCGGTTCATGGCCAAGCTGCTCGCAGATCGAAAAGGTGCGGTGCAGTTCATCAGCCAGCCGGAGCCGGTGATCACGCCGCACTAGCGTTCGCGGAGCTCACGCGAGCTGCCGACGAGCCTCGCGCGCTGGTAGCTTGAGCGACGAATGAAGATCAGAACGATCGCACGCGCAGCGCTGGCTGTCGTCGTGCTCCCCATTCTATTGGGACTGATTGTGGTCGCGGGCATTCGCCTGCTGGATCGCACGAACGGCTCGATCGTTTCGTCCGGCAGGACGCGCAGATATCTCGTTCACGTTCCCCCGAGCTACGATCGCGCGAAACCAACTCCACTCGTCATCAGCTTGCATGGCGCGGCGGGATGGCCGCGACAGCAACAGTACCTGTCGCAATGGAGCCGGCTCGCCGATGCGCAGGGGTTCATCGTCGTGTACCCCGCCGGAACGGGCTTTCCACAAATCTGGCACGTGTTCCGCGATGCTGGTCTCCCGCGGGATGTGAAGTTCATATCCGGGATGATCGACACGCTCGAGCGCACCTATGACATCGATTCGACCAGAATTTACGTGGATGGCATCTCCAACGGCGGAGGAATGGCATTCGTGCTCTCTTGCACACTGTCCGATCGGATCGCCGCCATCGGTTTGGTCGCTGCCGCGCAGACGCTTCCCTGGAGCTGGTGCGCGGACCATCGGCCAATGCCAATGATTGCGTTTCATGGCACCGCCGATCCAATCATTCCATACACGGGCGGACATTCGCCGGTGGCGCCAGAAATCTTTCCGGACGTAGAGTCGTGGGTGTCACAGTGGGCACAGAGAAATCGTTGTGCGTCGAGGCCCCATGGTTCGTCGGTGGCCGCGGATGTCACGCGACACCTGTACACGGGGTGCGCCGACAGCGCGAGCGTCGTGCTCTACACCATCCGCGGTGGTGGTCACACGTGGCCCGGTGGCA
>DASXQD010000268.1:0-14812 GCA_036493195.1 Gemmatimonadaceae bacterium
AAAAGAAAAACGGGGATGCGACTTCTTGCATCCCCGCTATCTCTTTCAGCATGGTCCACAAGCGGTCCCACTTCAAAACCCCCTACCTTCTCCCAAATCGATACGCCGTAAAATCCTTCCACATCTGCTCCACCATCCCCGGCAACAGCGCCGTCTTGTACGGCTGCCCAGGCTTCGCCGCATCCACCACCGTCATCGTGTACGCCGCCGTCGTGCCCACCGCCCGCGGCGCGAAGTCCTCCACGCGGTACACGTAAATGCCCTGCATCGCCACCGGCTTGCCCGCCGCCTTCGTCTGATCAACGTTCAGCATCGCGGGGATCCGCACCTTCTCGATCGGGATGATCTCCACGCCGTCGCGATAGAGCTTCATGTCCTTGAAGTTGCCCTCGTCGATTCCCTGGATCTTGTCCGCTTCATAGAACGGGAACGCGGTCTTGTCCGACGTCACGTTGAACACCACCACCGCTCGGCGCTCACCCAGGTAATCGGACCAGTCGCGCCATCCCTCGATCGGATCGACCATCGTCCACGCAGCCGCCTTCTTCGGATCGTTGCGCTTGCGTTCGGCCAGCGCCTTCGCGGCCTGCGTCTCACGCCACGCCATCACCTGCGGCGTCATCATGAACACGCGGAATGGGCCGTCCTCCGCGCGATAGTTGTGCAGGTCGAGCGTTGCACCGAGCCCGCTCACCGCGGCGATCGGCTCACTCGGGAACGGCTCGCGCGGAACCAGGGGGAGCAGCGAATCACTCACGGGCTTGAAGTGCGCGGAGCTCAACGAGTCTCGCGCGCGCTGCAGCGCGCGCGAGATCACCTGCGCGGCCACCGACGTCGACACGCGCCCCGCGCCCGGCGCGGCCGGCGGATGATACGCATTCACTCCCACGACGTAGCCGTCGGTGTTGAGCAGCGGGCCACCCGTGTTGAGATAGCCGAGGCTCAAGTCGCTCGTGATGCTCTGCTGGTCGGCGTTGCTCACGATGCCGGTGGACAGCACGCCCGCCTTGTTGAACGGTGATCCGAGCGCGAGCACGCGATCGCCCGCGGTCGGGAGCGTGGTCTTTGCGCTGTCGTACATCGGGAGCGTCGTGCACTTCCCGCAGCGCCGCGGCGGAATCGCGAGCACCGCGAGATCGTGCGCCGGATCCACCACGAGCTTGCGCGCGTACACCTTCGTGCCGCTGTCCGTGAGCACGCGCACTTCATCCGCCCCCTCGAGCAGGTGCGCGTTCGTGAGCACGAGCCCTGATGAATCCGCGAGAAAGCCGGTGCCGCGCTGGCTCCCGTACACCGTGAACAGTCCCGACCTGTAGTCGTCGAACAGCTCCTTCTCCGTTCGAATCTTCTTTGGCGGCGGCACCTTCGACGCCGAGTCCTTGGCCGCGCTGTCCTTCGCCGCACTGTCCCGCGCCGCCGCACTCATCGCCGCCGCCACGGCGACAGTGTCGATCTGCGCGTTCTTCTGCGTCAGCTCGATCGTGCCCGCATCCTTCTGGAAGGTCTCGTAGAGTCCCCAGTGGTAGCGCGCCCCATTGAGCTCGTACGCCTGCGTGCTCTCGATCCGGTACACGCCGGGCTTGAAGGTGCGCTCCACGCGTCCCTCGAGATCCGTCGACACCCGCGTCGTGTCGCCGCTCGGGCTGATGATGAGGAGATCGAGCTGCGGCAGCGCACGCACGGTGAGATCGCTCCCCACCACGGCCGCCCGGAGGCGCACGGTGATGCTCGTGTCCACGGGCGGAGGGGGCACGGGGTCCGCCGCCTTCGGAATCGGCACCGCGCCGGCCGAGATCTTGGTCGCGCTGTCCGCCACGGGCGTGTTGGGGTTGCACACCTGCTTGAGCCCATCGATCAACGCCTGCGTTCCCCCGGCCCGCTTGACCCGCGTCGCCACGTCCGGGGTCAGCTCGAACGTCACACAGCTGGTCTTTGCGAGGCTCAGCACCCGCGTGCTCGACACGTGCCGGCGCAACAGCCCCAGAATGTCGTCGAGGGTGTATCCCTTGGCCTGCGCAGCAAGCGGAGCCGACAGTATGCAGGCAAGAACGCCGAGCGCGAGCACGGCGCGTGAACAGACCTTTCGACTATGCATTGAGGAGGGCTCGGAGAGTATGCGGCAGAACGTCACGGCAAACATCACAAAAAGAGACGACCGCGGGCGGAGGTCGGTAATGCTACCCCACCGCGGAGCGAGCGTATTGCAGGAGCCGGAAGCGACCATCTGACACCCGGTTGTGCGAGACGCCGGAACCCTGAATTTGGTTGGTTCCTTGCATCCCTCTATCACTACTCTGTCACTTCCAGGACGTACACTATCACAATTCTGGCAGGCGCACGCTCCTGGCGCCAGCAACTCTACATAAGATACAAGTGAGACGGAACACAGACCCATCCGTGTCACGTCGATGGCAACTTTTCGTCTTATTGACAGTCGTTGATACACCCCTATTATGTCCGAGAAGTCACGCGAATTTACCACCCACGCGATCACGAGTCAGGGCATCAGGGCCGTTCCAATCAAACGCCTCCGCGATCCCGGATCGGTGATCGCGGAGGTTCTGCTTTCGGGCTTACTGGCAACAGACGTTTCGCACGCTGGTCGTGTCCACTTGTACATCACTTTTGCGCTATTACCGATGTGGATGACGTCGCAAACAATTCATACACCCGCGGTTGGTCGGGTCACAATGCGTTGCCTCCGTCTCGCTCGATCGGGGCGCTAGCACTTGGCCACTGAGCAGAAGCTACAGCACTCATCGGACGATTGGTCCGACCGATGGACGCCGTTTTCTCACCGGCGCCCGGGCGCACTGCGCGACGACTCCAGACGCGCGTCGTACGGCCGCCCCGCTGCCCCGCGCCACGGAGCACATCCCGCCGTTGATGCCGTCGTCGCCATCGTGACGCTGATCGGCGCGTTCGTAATCGTGAATCTGTCCGAGCACCAGGTGATGGGATTCACCGAGTTTCTGACGATGCGCATCTCGGTGAAGAATGTACTGCTGATCGCCGTGCTCGCGTACTGCTGGGTCGCGCTCTTCCGCTCCTTCGGCCTCTACGACGTGCGCCGTCTCATGACCTGGGAAGAGGAGATGCTGCGCATCATCGCCGCGTGCCTCCTCGGCTCACTCGTCGCACTGATCTTCCCGATGACGAGCGTCAGCCACGCCTTCCACTTCGACACCACCGCGCTCTTCTTCGGCGGCGTGACGGTGAACACGTTCATCGTTCGCCGCATCGGCCACATGCTCACCGAGCGCGGCACCACCGGTGGCGTGCGCTCGCTGGTGATCGTCGGGAGCGGCCCGCGCGCGCAGCGCGCCTACCGCGAGATGTGCCTGTGCGACCGGCCGCTGTACACCTGTGTGGGCTTCGTGGACTCGGAGCCCGTTCCGATGAACGGCACGCCAATACGCATGCTCGGCGGAATCGCGGAGCTCGAGAATCTGCTCGTGCACGAGCCGATCGATGAGGTGCTCATAGCGCTCCCGATCAAGTCGCAGTATGCAGGCGTGCAGCGCGCACTCAGGATCTGCGAGCGCGTCGGTGTGCAGGCCACCTATCTCGCCGACGTGTTCGAGCACGGGCTCGCCAAGCCGCGCTTCGACCAGACGGAATCGATGGCGGTGGTCACGCTTCCCATGCGCACCGATGACTCGCGACTGATGGTCAAGCGCGGCATGGACATCGTCGGCGCGGTGCTCGCCCTCGCGGTGCTCTCGCCGCTGTTCGTGGTGACGGCGCTCGCGGTGAAGCTCACGAGTCCCGGGCCGGTGTTGTTCAAGCAGCCCCGCTACGGCTACAATCGCCGCCGCTTTCCGATGTTCAAGTTCCGCACGATGGTCGTGGACGCCGAGCAGAAGATGGCGGCGCTCGAGCATCTGAACGAGGCGAAGGGACCCGTCTTCAAGATGAAGAAGGATCCGCGGCTCACCCGCATCGGCACCTTCCTTCGCGCCACCTCGATCGACGAGCTGCCGCAGCTGTTCAACGTGCTCCTCGGCCACATGTCGCTCGTGGGACCGCGCCCGCTCCCGGTGCGCGATGTCATTCGCTTTTCCGAGGCGACGCTGATGCGCCGTTTCAGCGTGCTTCCTGGAATGACCGGTCTCTGGCAGGTGAGCGGACGCAGCTCGCTCGACTTCAGCGAGTGGATCGCGCTCGACCTCAGGTACATCGACAACTGGTCGCTGCTCGAAGACCTGCGCATTCTCCTCATCACGGTGCCGGTCGTGCTCCGCGGTCGGGGAGCGATGTGATCATGGCTGGTCTGGCGTCGGGCAATCACTGCCTGACGCCATGCTTGCGCGCCTATGCCCCTGACACCGTCGCACGCCGTTGCTGCTCCGATCATCCAGCGCGTGATTCGTCCGCTGGGGATCGTGCTGCCGATGTCCGCGCTCGTCATCGGAACCATGGTTCCGGACTTCGAGTATCTGATTCGTCTCTCGCCCGGTGGCGGCGAGTGGCACACGCGAGTCGGGCTCCTCGAGTATTGCCTGCCGGCGGGGCTCGCAACGTGGTTGATATTTCGCATCGTCATCGGGCCAGCCTTGCTCCGACTCTTACCTCCGGGGCTGGGCGCCGCCGCGCGCGCGACGGTGACACCGGGCCCCACCTATCGCCTGATTCCGGGTGCGCTCGCGGCGATTGCGATCGGCGCGGCGAGCCACGATCTCTGGGACAGCTTCACCCACCTCGATGGATGGGCAGCCCGGCATCTCCCGTGGCTCGAGCATCGATTTTACCTGGCGCCGCATCACTGGGTGCGATACTTCCTGGTTCTTCAATACGTCAGCTCAGTGCTCGGGCTGCTGGCGGTCATGGCGATTCTCTGGTATTGGGTGGCGAAGCAGCCCACAGCCGCCCGGCGGATTCCCCCGGGCGAGCGCGCGTGGAGGGCACGCGAGGCCGGGCTGCTCCTGCTCTCCGCCATTGCTGGTGCCGCGCTGAATGCGTCACGGCCGCACCCGCCGGGAAGGGCATGGACGCTCGGTTTGGCTGCGGTGGGCTCCATGTCGGCCCTCGCGTTGGCGCTGTTGGTGTATGGTGTGATCGACTCGGTGAGGCATCGCAGGCACTCTCTTCCGAGTAACAGCCCTTGTTCGGAATCGTCTATAGTGTAGGATGTGTGTAGCATAGGAGCCCCATGTCGCGTGCAGCCATCACAAAAGTGTGGCGCAGCAGTTTCGGGACATTGGTAAGTAGTTGAAACTGAACGACTTGTCATGCATCCAGGAAGTACGAAGTTCGGCATGCCGACTGCCCCAGAGTCACTGCTGAAGATCGCCCGGCCGATGTCGGGGAACCCGGTAAGACCCATACTCAGAAGCGTCCGCTTGTCCTTTCCCCGAGAGTACATGATGGCTTTGCATACGCCTGCGTCCAGACGTCCACGGATGTTTCTCCTGCTGGCGCTCCTGCTCACGACGATGCCGGTGTCCGGCCTTCTGTCGCAGGGCACCCGCGCGCCCGCACCGGCCAACGACATTGCGGCGCAGCCCGGCGACAAGGTGTCGCTCAAGATCTATCGCGAGTCCGACCTCTCGGGCGAGTTCGTCGTTCCCGAGGATGGCATCGTCGTCTTTCCGAAGATCGGCGCCGTCGCCGTCAACCACATGTCCACGGACTCGCTGCACAACCTGCTCATCACGCAATACTCGAAGAGCCTTCGCGATCCCGCGATCGAGGTCACGGTGCTTCGCCGCGTGAACGTGATCGGCGCCGTGCGGTCACCGGGATTCTACTACGCGGATCCAACCGTCACGGTGAAAGGCGCGCTGGCGCTCGCTGGCGGCGTCACGCCGGAAGGAAACCGCAACAAGCTCGAGCTGCAGCGCGCCGGCCAGCGTACCTCCGTCTCGCTCTCGCAGCAGGGAACGATCGCCGATTCACCCATCCAGTCCGGTGATCAGGTGTTCGCGCCGGACAGGAGCTGGCTCTCACGCAATACCGCATTGGTCGTCTCCGGAGTGACCGGACTGGCGCTCGTTGCTGTCACTATCATTCGCAAATAATGTCACCTCCGAAACTGATCACCGAGAACCGCTGGCTCGAGCCGATCGACACGGACGGTCGCGCCTACACCGAGCCTCCCGCGCCTGCGGTGCGCGGCGTCCTCGACGCGGTGCGCCGGCATCGACTGCTGATGGTGAGCACCATCGTGCTCACGATCGCATTGGGTGTGGCGTACACCATGTACGCGACCCCGATCTACGAAGCCACGACTCTCGTGCGGTTCGAAGCGCAGCAGGTCGATCTTCCGGAGCTGGTGCAGCTGCCGTACACCGATAATCTCATCAACACGGAGATCGAGGTGCTTCGGGGCCGGAATGCCGCCGCCGCAGCGATCGACACGCTTGGGCTTCGTGCCAGCGTCGTCGAGCCGCGGCTCAGCAAGCCGAGTGAGCTCTTCGCCGGTCTTGCGGTGTCTCCGTCGGCCGACAGCCAGACGATCGTGCTCAGCACCCGGAAGAATGGCGAATTCGTGGTCTCGCGCCCCAACGGCCGCTCGCTGGGCGTCGCGCGCGTGGGCGACACCACCCGGCTCGCCGGCGTGCAATTCATTCCCACGAACGCCGCGCACGCGGTGCCGCAGGTGACGATGTACATCGCGCCGCGCGATGCGGCGATCGCGTCGTTCGCGTCATCGCTCGAGCTCGCGCGCCCGGCGCGCGACGCCGATCTGATCGCGATCCACGTGCGCAACAGCGATCCCGTACGAGCTGCGGCCGCCGCGAACTTCATGGCGAAGAACCTGATCGCGGACCGTAGTCTCGCGCGAAAGGGTCGCACCAGCTCCGCCGTCCAGTTTCTCGAACAGCAGGATGATTCGCTCAGCCGCCAGCTTCGCAACGCCGAGGAGTCGCTGCGCGCCTACCAGCAGAAGGAGCACGTGATCGACGTGCCGCAGCAGGCGAGCGCCGAAGTGACCCGTCTCGCCAAGCTGCAGGCCGACCTCGCGAGCGTGCGCGCGGAGCGCGATGCGTTCAAGGAGCTCGTCGATCAGTTCCGTCACGACACGGCTGGAGGCTCGCTCGGCGGTCAGTCGGCCTCGCGCCGGCTGATGGCGTTCCCGACGCTGCTCGCGAACCAGGCCGCATCCACGCTGCTCGGCGATCTCGCGCAGGTCGAGAGCCAGCGCTCGCAGCTGCTCATTCATCGCACGCCGGACGATTCGGATGTGCGGGTGCTCACCGCTCGTATTCACGAGATGGAGGGGCAGCTCCAGGAGATCGCGGAGTCGTATCTGCAGAGCCTGAGCAATCAGGTCGCGTCGCTCGAGGGCGAAGCGGGCAAGTTCAGCACGCAGCTCGACGCGTTGCCGGAAAAGGAGCTCCAGACCGCGCGGCGCCAGCGTGACACCAAGGTGCTCAACGACCTCTGGGTGCTCGTGCAGACGCGCCTCAAGGAAGCGCAGGTGGCGGGTGCGGGTGGCGACCCCACGGTGCGGATCGCCGACGCGGCGTCGCCGCCAACGGCGCCGATCAGGCCGCGGCCGCTCATCAATCTCGGGCTCGCAGCCATTCTCGGCTGCCTGCTCGGGGCCACAGTGGTGCTCGCGCGCGAGTACACCGACCGCTCGATTCGCTCGCGTGCGGATGCGCTCTCGGCGGTCGGGCTTCCGGTGCTCGGCGCATTCCCGCGGCTCAAGCTCCCCCGGAACGCGCCGGCGCTTCGTCCGATCGTCGCGAATCAGGAAGTCATCAGCCACACGCGGAAGTCCCAGGTCAATCCGGAGCGCAATCGTACGGCGACGGCGATCGCCTCGCTGCTCGTGACGCAGCCCGACGCGTCGCCGGCGTACGTCGAGTCGATCAATCAGCTGTACGTGAATCTCGCGCTCACGCATCACGAGCATCCGATCAAGGTCGTCGTCTTCACGAGCGCGTTGCCGGGCGAAGGAAAGTCGCTCTCGGCGATCAACTTCGCGCTGGTCGGTGCGTCGCGCGGACAGCGCGTGCTCCTGATCGACGCGGATCTCCGCTGCGGCGTGGTGAGCTCGGTCATGGGGATCAGGCACGCGCCCGGGTTCGCGGAGATACTCTCGGGCAAGGCCACGTTCGAGGACGCCATTCACATGGCTTCACCGGGCCAGTACAATTCGCTCGTCGTGCTGCCGTCCGGCATGCTCCCCAAGGTGCCGGGGCGCATTCTCACGATCGATCGCGTGCGCGAAGTGCTCGGAGAGCTCACGCCCAACTTCGACATCATCGTGATCGACAGCCCGCCGATCAATCTGCTGGCCGATGCCGCGCTCCTCGGCTCCGCGGCGGACGCGGTGATGCTGGTGGTGCGCGTTGGCCATACGCAGGTCGACGATCTTCGCTTCGCGATGGATCAGCTGGATTCCACGCGCGCGCCGGTGATCGGTACGCTCCTGAACGACATCGATCTTCGGAGGAACGCTCGCGACGATGGGTCGTATCGATACCTCGCGGCAGCGGCGCGGTACAACGTCAGCGCAGGCTGAGGCACTCGGCGCGAGAGATCACTAACGCAATCGCGTCACCCTCGATCCTGCGGTTGCGGCGGGCCTGCATTCCCTGGTTTCGCTGAACGAATTTGCGCGCCCCGTCGCGGGCGCCGAAGACTTTTCCTGGATGGAAGACATCAATGAGCGTTGCACTGATCACGGGAGCCGCGGGACTGATTGGGTCGGAGGCTGCCACGCACTTCGCGGAGCTCGGCTACACCGTCGTCGGCGTCGACAACGACATGCGGAAACAGTTCTTCGGCGACGAGGCGTCCACCGCGTGGAATCGCGAGCTGCTCGAGCGCACGCTGGGCGCCAGGTATCGCCACAGGAACATGGACATCCGCGACAGCGATGCCATGGACAAGCTGTTCGCCGAGTATGGCTCGGCGATCACGGTGGTCATTCATACCGCGGCGCAGCCGTCGCACGACTGGGCGGCGCTGGACCCGTTCACGGACTTCACCGTCAACGCGAACGGCACCATGAGCCTCCTCGAGGCTACGCGGAAGCACGCGCCCAAGGCGGCGTTCATCTACACGTCCACCAACAAGGTCTACGGCGACACGCCCAACCGCCTCCCTCTGCACGAGGAGGAGACGCGATGGGAGATCGACCCATCGCACCGGTACGCCGGCGGAATAGCGGAAGACATGTCCGTCGACCACACGCTGCACAGCCTCTTCGGCTGCTCGAAGCTCGCGGCAGACGTGATGGTGCAGGAATACGGCCGCTACTTCGGGCTGCAGACGGCCTGCTTTCGCGGCGGCTGCCTGACCGGTCCCAATCACTCGGGCACGAAGCTCCACGGATTTCTCGCGTATCTCATGAAGTGCACCGTCACGCACACGCCGTACACGGTTTTCGGCTACGGCGGAAAGCAGGTGCGCGACAACATCCACAGCGCCGACCTGATCGCCGCCTTCGAGGCGTTCTGCAAGGCGCCGAGGGTGGGCGAGGTGTACAACATTGGCGGGGGCCGGTTCAGCAACTGCTCGATGATCGAGGCGATCGAGATCTGCGAGGAGCTCACCGGCGAGGAGCTGGACTGGACGTACACCGACACCAATCGCATCGGTGACCACATCTGGTGGGTGAGCGACACGTCGCGCTTCGAGGAGCACTATCCCGAGTGGCGCCTCAAGTACGATGTTCCCGCGATCCTGAAGGACATCTCGGATCGCAACAAGGATCGATGGCACTCAGCCGGCGTAGTCGATCGCGTGTCTTCCTGAGTCATGGCGTCCACCAAGAGAAATGTTCTCGGCATTCTGGTAGATGCGGTTGACTACGATGGTGCGATCGATCGAATTGTGGAGGCTGCGGAGGCGGGGAAGTCGCTGACGGTCAGCGCGCTCGCGGTGCACGGCGTGATGACGGGCGTGGCGGATTCGAGCCATCGCTATCGGCTGAATCACCTGGATCTCGTGGTGCCCGATGGGCAGCCGGTGCGCTATGCGCTCAACTGGCTGCATGGGACGCGGCTGAAGGATCGCGTCACCGGTCCGATCCTCATGAGCAGGTTGTGCAAGGTCGCCGCGGCGCGCGGCATTCCGATCTTTCTCTACGGCAGCCGGCCGGAGGTGCTCGAGGCATTGCGGGCGCGGCTCACCGCGCGATTTCCCGCGCTGAACATCGCCGGCTCGGAGCCCTCGAAATTCCGGCCGCTCTCGCCCGACGAGAAGATGGGTGTGGTCGAGCGAATCAAGGCCAGTGGTGCGAGGATCACCTTCGTCGGGCTCGGATGTCCGCGCCAGGAAGTGTGGGCGTACGAATACGGCGGCGTGCTCCCGACGCCCATACTCGCCGTGGGCGCGGCGTTCGACATGCACGCGGGCTTCCTTCCGTTTGCACCGATGCTCATGCAGGACGCCGGCCTCGAGTGGCTGCACCGCCTCTGGCACGAGCCGCGCCGCCTCTGGCGGCGCTACCTCTATCTCAACCCGTTGTTCCTCGGCCATCTCGCGCTCCAGCTCGCCCATCTCAAGCGGTACGACCCGAGCGATACGACGGTTCCTTCGCAGGAGCTGAGCTACGGATGAATGCGCCCGCGGCGATCGATGAGCTCCACCGTGACTGAGAACGCATCGCTGGAGCCGGCCCAGCCCGGCGAGGGCGAATCGCTGAGCAGGCGCACGATCACCGGCGGGCAGTGGCGCATGGCGTCGCTGGTGGTGCAGGGAGTGCTGCACCTGGTGATCGGCGTGGTGCTCGCGCGACTGCTGCCGCCGGCGGACTTCGGGTTGGCCGCGCTCGCGCTGATCGTGATCGGCTTCGCCGCGATGGTCGCCGATGTTGGCGTGGGCGCCGCCGTGATTCAGCGGCACGTCGTGTCGGTGAGGCATCTGCGAGTGGCGTTCACGCTGTCGCTGCTCACGGGCATTCTGATCGCGGTCGTGTTGTCCGCCATCGCGCCGCTCGTGGCGATACTGGCCAAGAGCGCGGCCGTGGCTCCGGTGCTCCGCGTACAGTCGATCGTGTTCATCGCCACCGGCGTGGGAACCGTCGGCCGCGCGCAGCTGCAGCGCAAGCTCGATTTCCGGCGGCTGTTCGTCGTCGATCTGGGCAGCTATCTGCTCGGCTACGCGCTGATCGCGATCGGCGGCGCGGTGCTCGGATGGGGCGTGTGGAGCCTGGTGATCGGCTCGATCGTGCAGAGTGCGCTGGCGAGCGTGCTCTGTGTGGTGTCGGCCAGGGCGCCGGTGCGCCCGCTCCTCGCGAAGGAGGAATCGCGCGAGCTGCTCGGCTTCGGAGTGGGCGTCACGGTGAACGGCATCATCAGCTACGTCGGGCGCAATGGCGACAACTTTCTCGTGGGGCGCTTCCTCGGCACGACCGCGCTCGGATTGTATTCGCGCGCGTTCAATTTCATGATGCTGCCGATCAACTACTTCTCGAGCGTCATTCCCACCGTGCTGATTCCGGCGTTCTCCGAGATTCAGACGGACAAGGCGCGCGTGGGGCGCGGCTATCTGATGGGTGTGCAGACGGCCGCGCTGATCACGGCGCCCGTGATGGTGTGGGTGGTGGTGAGCGCACCGCATCTCATCCTCGGTCTGTACGGAGAGCGCTGGGCGGGCGCGGTGGTTCCGCTGCAGGTGCTCGCCGCGGCGGGAGTGCCGCGCGCGATGCTCGGACTCGCCGGGGCGGTGGCGCAGGCGTGCAATCGTGTGCGCTCCGAGACTCCGCTGCAGATCGGCTTTGCGCTCGCGGTCACGATCGGCGCCACGGTTGGATCGCGTTACGGGCTCTCGGGAGTCGCTGTCGCGGTGTCGATCGCGATCGTGATGCTGTTCATCGCGCAGAGTTGGCTCGCCCTCTCCATCACGGGCGCGTCGTGGGGATCGTTCTTCCTGGCGCACGTGCCGGGAATTCTCGTGGCGCTCGTGGCCCTCGCGATGGTCCTGCCGCTTCGACTGCTTCTCGAGCGGCTCGGACTCTCGCATCTCGTGATTCTCGTGCTGCTGTCGCTCATGAGCGCCGCCGGCACGTTCCTGGGGCTGTACATCATGCCTGCCGCCATTCGCCCGCTGGATCTGTTTCGCCAGCTCAGCAAGCCGATCCACCGTTTTCCGCCGATCATGCGAATGCCACTGCTTCGCATTCTCGGCGTCGCTCGATAGCACGTGCGACCACTGGCCGTGCGGGCGCTGGAGAAGATCGTTCGGCGAAACGTGATCGGATTCTGCTACCATACCGTATCCGATCGCCAGCTGCCGCACATCGAGAGCCTGTATCGATGCAAGAGTGTGGCGCAGTTCAGGCGCGACCTGGATTATCTGCGGCGCTTCTATCGCATAGCGGGCTACGATGAGCTCGAGGGTACGCGCGGCGGCTCCAATGGAAAGCCGTTCGTCGTCATCACATTCGATGATGGGCTGGTGGAGTGCCACGACGTGATTCGCCCGGTCCTGCTCGAGTACGGCGTGCCCGCCATCTTTTTCGTCACTACCGAGTTCCTCGACAACAGAAGATTGTTCTATCGGCAGAAGGTCGCGCTGTGCATCGAGGCCTGGTCGCGGCTCTCCGGCCAGGAGGCGGTCGCGGCGCGGAGCGAGATCGCACGATTCTTCAGCGCCGAAGTGGACAGCGACCAGGCGCTCATCGCCCGTCTCCAGGCTGCGGCGTGGAAGGAGGAGCCCGCGATCGACTCGGCCTGCAGCACGCTCGGCGTCGACACGAATGCGTACCTGCGCACCGTGCGTCCGTATCTCACGACAACGCAGGTGCGCACGCTCGCGTCCGACGGATTTACCATTGGTGCCCACGGCACGTCACATCAACGGCTGGGCGTGATGACGGAGGCGGAGGCACGATCGGAGATCATCACGGCGTGCGAGACGGTCTCCAGGATCGTGGCTGGCAAGGGATCGCCGAGCAGCGTACCGTTTGCCTTTCCATTCAATGGACGCGATGTGAAGCGAGAGATGATGCGCACCATTCGTGAGACGAATACAGAGGTCGGCCTGTTCTTCGACTCGACGGAGCTCGCGCTCGAGCCCGACTTCGTGATCAACCGGCTCGTCGTGGACGATCCGACCGGGGCGACGGAGCGCGCGTCCAATCTGCCGGCTCGCATCCGGCGCGCGTACGCACGCGAGATCGTGCGTCCGCTCTTCCCGCAGCACGCGCGGAGCACGTCATGATCAACGGACACGGCTCGGGCGCGGTCTCGCCGCGAATCGCTCGCGTCACGCGCTCGGGCAGGACGGTGCATCTCGACCGGCACGCGGCGCAGCACCAGATGCTGAGCTTTAGCCTTCGCATCATCGAGATGTCGCTCACGGTGCTGGTGCTCATCGTGATCTCCGATGCGATTCTTCCGCTCTACCTGCACTCGGGGCCGCAGGATCTCGTCACGACGCCTACGACCCCCGTGGAGCGCGCCGCCTACTGGACTGGCTACCTGTTCACGCTGGTGCAGGTGCTCATTCGCCCGAACCAGCTGCTGCGCGCCGCGATGCGCAATCCGTTCGTCATCGCGATCGTGGCCATCGCGGCCCTGTCGGTGACGTGGTCGGTCGATCCCGCGACCTCGCTGCGGCGAGCCTTTGCGCTGACCATGTGGACGCTGTTCGGCCTCTACCTGGCATCCAGATACGACACGAAGACGCTGCTGCGGCTCCTCGGCGTCGCGCTCGGTCTGCTCGCGCTCATGAGCATCGCCAGCGTCATCCTCACTCCGGATTACGGCATCGAGTTTGGTTTCGACAAGGGCGCCTGGCGAGGCGTCTTCACCACCAAGAACACGCTGGGTGAGATGATGCTGCTGGCGGCCGTGGTCTTCGGCCTGTTCGCCAGCCGAAAGGGGCCCGCCAGGGTGCCTGCGATGGTCGGAGTGGTGCTTGCGATGACGCTGATCTTCTTCGCGAAGGCAACGGCAGCGCTGCTCATCGTCGCAGTCCTCGCCATCACGATTCCGATCGTCCTCACCTTTCGAAGGAACAACGCGGCGGCGGCGCTGGTGCTGTGCATCCTGCTCGGTACGAGCGCCGGCGCATCGGTGGCGATCGCGGATCGCGATGCCGTGTTGAGCGTGCTCGGGAAGGACGCGACGCTCACGGGACGCACCATCCTCTGGTCCGCAGTCGAGGGACGAATCGAAGAGCGGCCGATGCTCGGCTACGGCTACAATGCATTCTGGGAAGCGAACGGCGTGCAGTCGGAGCAGGTGCGCACCGTGGTGGGCTGGGACACCCCGCACTCGCACAACGGCCTGCTCGATGTGTGGCTCGATATCGGGTTGATCGGCGTGCTCGCCCTGATAGCCGCCTACGTTCTGGCGCTCAAGCGCGCATGGATCGCGCTGCGCGCGTCGATGCAGCTCGATGGCGTGTGGGCGATGACCTTTCTCGTGATGCTCTTCCTGGGGAACACGACGGAGAGCTCGATCTCCCAGAGCTTTCTGATCTGGGCGGTATTCGTGGCCGTGGCATGCATGCGCTGGACGCCGGACCGGCGCCCGGCACCGCTGCATGGCTGGTCGAAGTCGCGCGCGCAGGTTGGCTGAGCGAACTGCGCGAAGAGAGCGACGAGCATCGTCGCCTGACGGAGCGTGAGCCGTTAGTAAAAGCTCCTGGTTGTTTGTATCCGTTTGTATCCGTTTGTATCCGTTTGTGTCCGTTTGTGTCCGTTTGTGTCATTCTTCACAGTTGCTTTTGCCAGTCCCTAACGGCAGAAACAAATTGGATGAGACGACACAAACGGACACAAACGGATACAAACAACCAGGAGCTTTTACTAACGGCTCACGCTCCGTCAGGCGACGATGCTCGTCGCTCTCTTCGCGCAGTTCGCTCAGCCAACCTGCGCGCGCGACTTCGACCAGCCATG
>DASXQD010000269.1:0-6548 GCA_036493195.1 Gemmatimonadaceae bacterium
CATGCGATCGAGCCGCATCTCCGCGCGCAGCTGGCTGCTGGCGCTCTACATCGTGACGATCATCGTGGTGGCGATCGGCAAGGCGTACGGACATCGCGGCCCCGACAACAATTTCCTGGTCTTTCGCTGGTCGTTTCTGAATCTCGCGAGCGGCCACGACATGTACGCGGCGCAGCCGCAGCATCACGCGGATCTCTACAAGTACAGTCCGAGCTTCGCCGTGCTGTTTGCGCCGTTTGCGCTCATCCCGTTCTCGATCTCGCTGGCGCTCTGGGACACGCTGAACGCACTGCTGCTGTTCTTCGCCGTCGAGCAGTTGTTGCCCCGGCGAGCGGCTGCGCTCGCGCTCGTGCTGATCTATCTCGAGGTGTTGCGCTCGATGCAGCGCTCGCAAAGTAATTCGCTCGTTACCGCGCTCGTGATCCTCGCCTTCCTGGCGTTCGAGCAGCGGCAGCAGCTCGGCGCTGCCTTCTCCATCGCCGTCGGCGCTGCCGTCAAGATCTTTCCGCTTGCGGCGCTCGCGCTCGCCATCCTCTATCCACGCCGCGTACGGTTCGCGCTGTTGATGGTGGTGTCGATGGCGATCGTGCTCGCGCTGCCGCTGCTGGTCGTTTCGCCTGCGCAGCTCGCGGCGCAATACCAGTCGTGGCGCGCAGTCGAGGCGCTCGATGCGCTCTCGGTGGGAGGCGGGGGCGGAGGCGGATTGTACGGCGGCGTGATGCAGCAGCTGCGCCTGATCTTCGGCGTGAGCTGGCCCAACTGGCCGGTGCAGCTCGCGGGGACTGTGCTGCTGATGCTGCCGCTCGCACGCTGGCGCAACTGGCGCGACGCCAACTTTCGGCTTCGCTTCCTGTGCGCGCTGCTCGTCTACATGGTGATCTTCAACCACCAGTCCGAGTCACCGTCGTTCGTCATCGCGGTGACCGGAATCGCGATCTGGTTCGTCACCACGCCGCGCACCTGGTGGCACTCCACAGTCATGGTGCTCACGATTCTGGTCGTGTCGATCTCGTCCACCGATATTATGCCCAAGAGCTGGCAACAGCACTTTTTCGTGCACTACCGGCTCAAGACGATTCCGTGCACGATCGCGTGGATCACCATGATCTGGGAGCTCCTCGCCTTCCGACCGCTAGAGGGCGGCGAAGCTCGTGAGCTCGATGTCCCCGCGCGCGAGCCGCTCGCGAATACCGGGTGACGTGAGCGCAGCGAGCTCGATCGCGCGCGGCCGCGTATAGGGGTCCTGCGCAACGAGCGCTTCGTCCACGTGCCCCGGATGCACCATGAGCTCCGTGCTCCCGGGCTCGAGCGTGTCGAGCGCGCGCCGCAGCCGCACCTCGAAGCGTGTTCCACCCTGCAGCGACACGCCGCGGAAGTGATCCGTCGTCGCGAGGGCAGAGTCGAGCGGCAGCGCGCGCGACAGGCGTAGCGAAGTCGCGAGCACGAGCTTTCGCGCCGTCGCGCCAGCGTGTAGCGCGTTCACCCCAAGTCGCTCGTGCGGAATGCGCAGCACGCGAATCCCCGCTTCGACGGCCACGCGGCACACCGTCGAAAAGATTCCCGGCAGGACGTGCGAATGGCGATGGCTGTCGAGATGCGTGACCGCGATCCCTGCCTGCCGCACGCGCTCGATCTGCGCGCGAAGCTCCGCCGCGAGCTCATCGCGGTCGATGCGCCCCGCCAGCGCGCGCCGGGCGAGCGCGCCGAGCGGGAGGAGCTCGCCCGTGCGGCGGTTGGCGAGCGAGGGGACGCGCAGCAGCGGACGACCCTGCACCAGATTCAGATGCACGCCAACATCGAGCGTGCGCGTCGCACGCGCGAATCGCACCGCGCTCTCCCAGTCGAGGCCGTTCGCCATCATCGATGTCGACGTCACGGTGCCGGCCGCATGTGCCTCGATGATGCCGCGAGTGACGCCGTCCGAAAATCCGAAATCGTCGGCGTTGATGATGAGCCGCGCGCGCTCAGGCGTAGCGGCCCCGCCAGTCGTTGCGCCGGATGTGCAGCAGGTCGCGTATCATCCGGATCGCGTCCTCGAGAAAACGCACCGTGGTCGGCTCCTCATCATACCGGAAAAAGACAGCCGTCTGCGTGAGCGAGAGCGCATGCTTCTTCGCGATGAACAGCGCCTCGACGTCGAAGCCGAAGCGCGGAATCGTGATGCGTGGAAAGACGATCTCCGCCGCGTGCGCGGTGAAGCCCTTGAGCCCCGCCTGCGTATCCAGCACTCGCGGAATGAGCGTCCACCGCACCATCGCGTTGAACACGCGACTCATCACGTGCCTGGTGTACAGATATGAAAAGAAGCTCGGGCTCATGAGGTAGCGCGACTCGGCCAGCACCCTGCACGCAATCGCGACGTCCGCACCGCCCTCGAGATCGCCGAGGATCTTGCCGACCTCGGTGGCTGGATACGCGAGATCGGCGTCGGTGAACACGCGAAACTCTCCCACAGCCGCGCGCATGCCGCGGGTCACGGCGTTCCCCTTCCCGCGATTCTCCTCGTTCCTGATGAGGCGCACCCCCGGATTCGCCGCTGCGAACCGCTCCAGAATCGCCCGCGTCTCGGCGTTGCTGCAGTCGTCGACCAGAAGGAGCTCCCACGCGTACGGCTGCGCGTGCAGGAACTCGCGCACCTCCTCGAGGCTCGCTGGCAGCCGATCGGCGCCATTGTACACGGGGACGATGAGCGACAGGTGCGGCAGGGAAACGGGACCGGTCACCGCGTGCGCAGGCAGATAGTTGACAAAGTCAACGAATCACGCCCCGTTGCCGCCAACTCCTCGTGCTCGCCGTTGCGCAGCACCGAGAGCCGGGGACGGCACCGCTCCGGCAGAGCGGATACGACCGCGCGCAGCGTGTCCACCGCCTCACTCTCCCCATCGTCCCCCAGCTCGAACGTTCCCCAGTGGATCGGGATCACCATTGCGCTCCTCGTCTCGATTGCGGCGCGCACCGCATCGTCGGGGCTGAGATGCTTGCGCGCCATGTACCAGCGCGGCCGGAATGGCGCGACCGGAAGCAGCGCAAGCGTGAACCGACTCCAACGCGCGTGCAGCTCACGATACATCCGTCCCCACCCCGTGTCGCCGGCGAAATACACCGTGTCGCGCGCACCTTCGATCACGAATCCTTCCCACAATCGCTCGTACCGGTCGCTCAGCGTGCGTCCCGACCAGTGACGCGCAGGCACGGCGGTCAGTCGTACCCCCCGCGCCAGCGATGCCGACTGCCACCAGTCGAGCTGCTCGGCGCCCTGAATTCCCTGCGTGGCGAGATAGCCCGGATTACCGAGCCCCGTAATGATGTGTGGATGATAACGCTCCTGCAGCCTGCGGAGCGACGGCAGATCCATGTGGTCGTAGTGATCGTGGCTGATCAGCACGATGTCTATGTGCGGCAAAGAATCGAACGGAATTCCTGGCGGCCGGTGACGCCGAACTCCGAACTGACCCTCGAGCCCCACCTTCGCCGACCACACCGGATCCGTGAGAATGTTGAGCGAATCCATCTGCAGCAGCACGGTGGCGTGATTCACCATGGTCACGCGCAGCACGCCACCGCCCACGCGCGCCGGCGGTGCGGGCCCCGCGATCGCGGCGCTGTCGGGCCACTTGCCGCGATGCCGGTTGAGCTGCCATCGCGCGAGCTCGGAAGGCTGCTGCTCCTCGAAGGGCTCCTCGTTGAAGAAATGCTTGCCGTCGAAGTGATCGGTGCGCGGTCCGCGATAATACGGGAGGACTGCCGCGGTGCATGCGGCCAGCAGCGCCGCGCCAATCACGATCGCGATACGGCCGCCGCTCACGAGACGCGCAGTACGATTTTTCCGATGGACTCGTTGGACTCCATCCTCGTGTGTGCGGCGCGCACCCCGGCGAGCGGAAATTCGCGGTCGACGACCGCGCGCACGACGCCGCGCGCGAGCAGCGGCACCACCTGCTCCTCGAAGGCCCGCGTTGCGGCGATCTTCTCCTCGATCGCGCGACCGCGCAGCATCGTTCCGCGAATCGTGAGCCTGAGCGAGAGCACGCGGCCCAGCGGGATGGTGGCGTCCCGGCCGGCCATGGTGCCGATGATCATCAGTCGACCCAATGGTGCCATTGCCTCGATACTCGCGGGAAAGTACGCGCCGCCCACGAGGTCGAGCACTACGTTCATTCCGCGGCCGCCGCTCCATTGCTTCGCGTGCACCGCGAGCTCACCCAGATTCTCGGTGGCGGTCCAGCCGCTCTCGAGTCCATACTCCCGCGCGCGCTCGAGCTTTCCCTTCCCTCGCGCGGTGCCGAACGGGATTGCGCCGAGCGCGCGGGTCAGCTGCACGGCCGCGAGTCCGACGCCGCTCGCGACCGCGTGAATGAGCACCATCTCCGATGCGCGCAGCAACGCCTGCGTCACCAGCGCATCGTGCGCCGTGATGAAAGCCTCCGGCACCGCCGCGGCCTCCGTGTAGCTCAGCGAGTCGGGGATCTGCGCGAGCAGTCGCTCGTGCGTGACGAGATACTCCGCATGAGCGCCGCCACCCACGATGCCGAACACGCGCTGTCCCACCTTCCATCGCGACACGCCCGGCCCGAGCTCCACCACCTCGCCCGCGAGCTCCATTCCGGGAATGTCCGCGGGCGAATCCGGCGGCGCCGGATATCGTCCCTGTCTCTGCAAAATGTCCGCACGGTTGAGCGCCGTCGCGTGCACGCGCACGAGCACCTGCGCGAGCGAAGGTGTTGGCCGCGGCACCTCGCGAATCTCGAGCACCTCGACACCACCCGGGGCGCTGATCACTACGGCCCGCATCTGCGTCCGCTCCCGCGCGTGTGGGAGGCGCTCCGGATTGTTCGCTGGCGACATTCGTGACTGGTCGTGAGTTTACCGCATGACCGCGTGCATGGAGCAAACTTTACCGCCGTCGCGGCATGCGCGGGAAGGTTGCGCGTCTCAGCCGGAGTGCACCTAGAATCTCGCTGACGTGTACAGGTCCGCGCGCAACGCGTGATTCGGATTGATCCCGTGCGCCACGTCGAAGCGCACGAGTCCGTCGAAGGCGGCGATGCCGACACCCGCGCCCGAGATCGGCCGCACGGAGCCGGCGAAATCGGCACGCGCGCCGGCCCAGCCGATATCATAGAAGATCGTGGGCCGGAAACCCGTGAACGTGCGCCCAACCTCCACTCTGCCCAGCCAGTACGCGTCTCCCGCCTGTGTTCCAGGCTCCTGGCCGCGTACCGTCGCCACACCACCGAGAAACCACAACCTCTGCACCGGCATCGATCCCACGGAGCTGCCGAGACTCGCAGTGAGCGCACCGTCGAGCTTCGAGCCGAGACTGCGCGTCCCGGTTCCCTCCGCGGATGCGCGCGCGTAGTCGAACGTGCCGGTTGCGCCCTCACCCCGCAGGTCGACGGTGGTGCGCAGCCTTGCTGGATCGAGCCCCGTCGACAGCCGGTACTGCGCACCCGCTCCAAATTCCGAAGCATTCTGCGCACGGATGTTCGGAATGAACCCTGCGCCGCCCAGCAGGTGCCACAACGAGAGATTCGTGTGCTTCTCCGCATCGTCCTGCCGCTCGGCGAACAACCGCCACGTGAATGGGTTGGCGCGTGACGTCGTGGACGTGAGCTCCGCGCCCGCACTTCGATAGTAAAATCCCTCGTCGTGCGACCAGAGCAGCGCCGAGATCGAGCTGCCGACACTCAACGGATCGCCCCAGTCGTTCGCCGAATTCAAGCGTCTGTACGCGCCGAGCGAATACGTGCGCTCGCCGTTCCCGCGCTGCAGGTGCAGCTCGACGTTCGGCTGCCAGTCGGCGAGCCCAATGCGCGCCGATGCGTTCGCGGTGTAACCGCTGCCGAGCGTGCTCTCGACGAGCACGCCCGCGGACAGCGCTTCGACGCGATTGTAGCGCAGCATTCCGCGATCGACGCCGTAGTGGATGGTCGGTCTCTGCGGATCCCACCCCGGCTGCAATCCGAAAGTCAGCGATTTCTCGAGCTCTTCGCGATCCTTCGTCCCGAAGAGCTCTTCGCCAGGATCGTAGATGGACGGAGAAAACTCCTTCGAGTGCACGAGACTCGTCGTATCGCACGGAATGCGAACGAGAATCGGCAGCGCGCCGCCGTAGCGCACCGAGTGTCGCGAAACGGTGTCTCCCGGAGTGCAGCGAAGCATGCCGAGCTCGGCATCGTTTTCGTCTTTCCGTTCTCCCTCGGTCTTTCGCCGTTCCCGTCCCGCCGCAGTCGAGTCGCGCATGGCATCGCGCATCGCCTGTTCGCGCATGCGTCGCGTGGAGTCATGCGCGGCGGATCGCGTGGAGTCCGACGCCGAGCCGAAGATCGGGGGAAGCGAGTCGGTGCCGTTGACGCCCGCGTAGCGATAGCTCTCTTCCTGGGTGAAGGGCGCGCGCATGAAGCCGATGCGCATGCGGCCCGTCATCGTCTCCATTCGCGGAAGCCACCAACGCTGCTCGTGCAGCTCGTACTCCACCGTGAGCGCCGTGACGTCGAGCGACATCGGAAAGATCATCGGCTTGACGGCCCTCGGAACATCCTCGAACG
>DASXQD010000270.1:0-8073 GCA_036493195.1 Gemmatimonadaceae bacterium
CCGCCGGGGATCACCTGCTGGGTGGCCGGGTCGAGCGCGATTTGCCCCGCGGTGAAGAGAAAGCCGCCTGCGACGATTGCCTGCGAATAGGGCCCGATCGCAGCAGGAGCTGTCTCAGTCTCGATACGCTGGTGCGGCACACATCCCCCTGTCAGAAGTAAGCTGCGTAATCCCGGCGCGACGCGTCTAGAACAGACCCGTGATCGTGCCGTCCTTCGTGATACTCATCTTCTCCGCGGACGGCTCCTTCGGAAGTCCCGGCATCGTCATGATGTCGCCGGCCTGGGCAACCACGAAACCGGCGCCCGCCACCGGGTACACCTCGTTCACGTGAATCCGGAAGCCGGTTGGTCTTCCCAATTTCGTGGGATCGTCCGTCACGGAATACTGCGTCTTCGCCATGCAGACTGGCGTTTCGCCCAATCCGATCGATTCAAGATACTCGATGGCGCGGTCGGCCTTCACACTGTAGTCCGCGCCCTCACCACCGTACACCTTGCGCACTATGGTGTCGATCTTCTCCTTGACCGGCCGCTTCGCGTCGTACAGCGGATGGTACGAGGAGCCACCCTGCTGGAGCGCGGCGAAGACCTCGCGCGCGAGCTCCTCGCCGCCGGCGCCGCCCTTCTCCCACACTTCGTTGAGCGCGACACGCACCTTGTGCTTGCGGGCGAAGTCCGCGACCATCTCGAGCTCCGCATCGCTATCCGTCGTAAAGCGGTTCACGGCCACGATCACCGGCACGCCGAACTGTGCGACGTTCTCGATGTGTAGCGCGAGATTCGGCAGTCCCTTCTCGAGTGCCGTGAGGTCTTCGGTCGCGAGATTTTTCTTGTTCGCGCCGCCGTTGAGCTTGAGCGCGCGCACGGTGGCCACCAGCACCGCGGCCTCCGGATTGAGGCAGGCGGAGCGGCACTTGATGTCGAAGAACTTCTCGGCCCCCAGGTCGGAGCCGAAGCCCGCCTCGGTGAGAACGATGTCGGCGAGGGCGAGCCCGGTCTTGGTCGCGATGACGCTGTTGCATCCATGCGCGATGTTGCCGAACGGACCGGCGTGCACGATCGCGGGACCACCCTCGAGCGTTTGCACGAGATTCGGCCGAATCGCGTCCTTGAGCAGAAGGCTCATCGCGCCCACCGCCTTCAGATCGTTCGCACGAATCGGCTTCCGCTCGCTGCCAGCCGTGGCGCCCACCACAATGTTCGCGAGGCGCTTCTCGAGATCCTCGCGACTCGATGCCAGCGCGAGAATCGCCATGACTTCGCTCGCCGGTATGATCACCCAGTGCTCTTCGCGAACCACTCCGTTCGCGACACCGCCGAGCCCGATCACCGCGTCACGCAAGGCGCGATCGTTCATGTCGATCGTGCGCGGCCACGTGATGCGGCGCGAATCGATGTTGAGCGAGTTGCCTTGCGTGAGATGATTATCGACCATCGCGGACAGCAGATTGTGCGCGGCTGCGATCGCGTGGAAGTCGCCCGTGAAGTGGAGATTGATATCCTCCATCGGCACGACCTGCGCATAGCCGCCGCCGGCGGCTCCGCCTTTCACACCGAACACCGGACCCATGCTCGGCTCGCGCATGCACATCACGACATTCCTGCCGAGCCGGCGCATCGCCTGCGCGAGACCGACGAGCGTCGTGCTCTTGCCCTCTCCCGCCGCGGTGGGATTCACGCCTGTCACGAGCACCAGGCGACCCTTGGCCGGACGCTGCGACACGTCGAGATCGATTTTCGCCTTGTACTTGCCGTACAGATCCAGCTCGTCCGGCGTCAGGCCGAGGTCCGCTGCCACGTCCACGATTGGACGCATCTTCGCGTGCTGCGCGATCTCGATGTCAGAGGGGACAGTTGCCACACGCGACTCCGCGACGGTGGATGAAATGGTGAGGCTGGATGATACCGAAACTCGACTTGCCGATGCTAGGTGCGCACCGCGTCAGGCGTCACATCGAAGAGTCGTCCGGCGTTCTCGGCCGTCCGATCGGCTAGGTACTCGGGCGTCACGCCGCGCGCGGCGGCCAATCGCGCGATCGTGTGAGCGACC
This sequence comes from Gemmatimonadaceae bacterium, assembly GCA_036493195.1. Taxonomy (GTDB): domain Bacteria; phylum Gemmatimonadota; class Gemmatimonadetes; order Gemmatimonadales; family Gemmatimonadaceae; genus FEN-1250. Next base: position 2,053 of record DASXQD010000270.1, read on the forward strand.
CATGCCGGCTCATTGCGCTTGCCGCGCCGGGGCACCGGCGCGAGATACGGCGCGTCACTTTCCACGAGCAGCCGGTCGTCGGGGATTGCGCGCAAAAGTCCCGTGTCCGCCCAGTTCTTGAACGTGATGATGCCGCTGAAGGACACGTACCAGCCGTAGCCGAGCGCACGCTCGGCGAGGGCGAGGCTCCCCGTGTAGCAGTGGAGTACACCGAGCACCCCGTCGCGAGCGGCTCGATCGATCATGATCGCGGTCTCCGGTTCGGCGTCGCGCGTGTGTACGATGACAGGAAGCGAGCGCTCCGCGGCGATCGAGAGCTGCGCCTCGAAGCATTCGTGCTGCGCGAGCCGCGGCGCATCATCGTAGTGAAAATCGAGTCCGCATTCGCCCACCGCGATGGCACCGGAATCGAGCAGCGCCTCGAGCGCCGGGAGGTCGGTGCTCGCATCGAAGCGAGCGGCGTCCTGCGGATGCAGGCCGGCGGTCCACCGCAGGAGCGGGTAGCGCGCGGCGAGCGCGCGCGCGCGAGCGGCATCCTCGATCGAGGCCCCGATGCAGATCACGAGCGAGGCGCCCGCCTCGATCGCCCGCTCGACAACCGCATCTCGGTCCGCATCGAACGCGGTGTCCGCGAGGTGCGAGTGGCTATCGATGAAGTGCATGCGCCGAAGTGGGAGACGTGAGCCGCGAACGCGGCGGCTCGCTGGCCATCTCGCTGCCGCCGCTCAGACGCTTTCGAGCTCTTACCGGCTCATCGTCGCACGCGGCGCCGGCGCGCGCGAGGTCGCTGGGCGCGAACGATTGGCACCGCTGTCCGACGCGGTACGCGGCCACCTCTTCTCGATCCAGAGGAGGAGCGGCGGAGCGACGTAGATCGAGCTGAACGTTCCGGTCACCACACCGAAGAGCATGACGAGGGCGAACGGCCGAAGCACCTCGCCTCCAAGGATCGCGAGCGCGAGCAGGGTTGCGAACACCGTCGCGTGCGTGAGGACCGAGCGCGGCAGCGTCTCGTTCACGGAGCGATTGAGGGTGTCGTAGAGCGGAACTTTCTGGCGCCTGCGCAGATTCTCGCGCACGCGATCGAAGATGATGATCGTGTCGTTCAGCGAATAACCGATCATCGTGAGAATGCCGCCGACGACCACGAGCGAGATCTCGAGGTTGGCGTACTTGATGAACGCGAGCGTCGCCAGAATGTCGTGCGCGGTCGCCACCACGGCGGCGACGCCGAAGCGCCACTCGAAGCGCCACGCGAGATACGCGAGCGTCGCGATGAACGAGATCAGGATCGCGTACAGCGCCTTCTGGCGCAGCTCTCCTCCAACCTTGGGACCGACGGCCTCAGTGCGCTGGACGGTGAAGGCGGATGCGCCGAAGCGCTTCGTGAGCGCCGCCTGAATCTCAGTGGCGATCGACTCTGCGCCGCGCGTCTGCTGCGCAACGGCACGAGGATCCTGCGCGCGCACCAGATAATCGAGATCGGTTCCGAACTGCGTGATCTCCGCGCCCTTGATGCCCGCCTGATCGAGCGTCGAGCGAACGTCTGCAACGTTCGGTGCCTGAACGAAGCGCACCTGCATGAGTGTGCCGCCAGTGAATTCGATGCTGTACTTGTAGCCGCTCACGGCAATCCAGAGCAGTCCTGGAAGAATGAAGAGCAGCGTGACGACCGTGGTGACCTTCCACAGCCGGATGAAATCGATTTTGGTGTCGTGCAGAATACGCAGCATCAGATGCTCAGCGTCTGGGCGCCGCGCGTGCGGTTGAGCCACAGGAGGAAGAAGGTTCGAACGACGAAGATCGAGCTGACCATCGATGCCGCGATACCGGCCATCAGCGTCACCGCGAAGCCCTTGACGGGTCCGGTGCCGACCTCGAAGAGCACGAGCGCCGTGAGCACCGTCGACACGTTCGAGTCGATGATCGCGCTCATGGCGTGCTTGAACCCTTCGTCGATGGACGCGCGCACGGTTTTCCCGTGCACCATCTCCTCGCGTATTCGCTCGAAGATCAGCACGTTCGCGTCGAGCGCGATACCGATCGAGAGCACGAGCCCCGCGAGTCCCGGGAGTGTGACGGTTGCCTCGAGCCCCGCCAGCAGCGCCAGCGTGAAGAGCAGATAGAGGAGCAGCGCCCCGACCGCGAGCGTGCCCGAGAATCGATAGTAGAAAATCATGATGAGGACCACGAGCGTCACGCCCGCGATGCCGGCGTGAATGCCATCGCGAATCGAATCGGCACCGAGCGACGATCCGATCGTGCGCGATTCGACGACCTTGAGCGGCACCGGAAGCGCACCCGCACGGAGCACGAGCGCGAGATCCTGCGTCTTCTGCAGATCGGCACCGCGCATCGTGATCTGTCCGCGCGTGCCGATCGCGCTTTGAATCACGGGCGGAGCGCCCATCACGCGATCGTCGAGCACGATCGCCATGTAATCGCCGATGTGCTTGCCCGTTTCCGTGCGGAAGCGGCGCCCGCCTTCGTTGTTCAGGGTGAAGGAGACGAGATTGCCCTCGGTGGGATCGCTCCCTGGTTTCGCGTCCGTCAGATACTCGCCCGTGATGATGGGCCGCGCATCGACGAGATAGAGCGTGGCGTACGAGGTGTTGCCCGCGCTCAGATCCTCACTGCCCCAGTGCAGCGCCTTGCCCGGTGGAAGCGCCGCTTGCACTTCCTTGCGATCGAGATAGCTCTGCACCGTGGGCACGTCGTTCTTCGCGACGAGATATTGACCCGGCATCTGGCCCGGCTGGATGAGCTTCGAGAACGGGCCGCCAGTCGCCACCGCCGTCGAGGTGTCCTTCCCCGCGCTGTCCTTCTTCGCCTTTCCGCTGTCGGCAGCCGAGAACAGGTTGAGCGGCGACGCGGCCTTGCCCGTGTCGCTCTTGGCCGCGGCCAGCGTCGCTCCGCCCGATAGCTTTACCGCCGCATCGAGACGTCCGAGTGCCTTCTCGAGCGCCTGCGTCTTGTCGGTGATCTGGAATTGCAGGAACGCCGAGTTCTGCACGAGCGCCTCGGCGCGCGCGCGATCGTCGATGCCCGGAAGCTCGACCACGATGCGGTCGTTGCCGACCTTCTGCACCACCGGCTCAGACACGCCGAACTCGTCGATGCGATTGCGCACGACCTTGAGGGCGCGGTCGATCGCTTCGGACTTGTTCTGCACGGCTTGCTTGCTGTCGTCGACCTCGAGGGCAAGATACATCCCGCCCTGCAGATCGAGCCCGCGCTTGAGTGGCACGCGCGTGCGCGTGGTGTCGTGGAACTCGCCGGTCTTCGGATTGCGCTCACGAATCGTGATGGTACGCGGCCACAGCGCCCAGACGGACGCGACCACGAGCACGAGGATGATGAGCAGTCGATTACGGATATTGGCGTTCATGCGGCGTGAAGACGGATTCGAGGATTAGGGCTCAGCTCTTAACGTTATGGCTGGAAAACGGTTGAGTCAACGCGCGGCGTGCCTGCGTCTCGTCCTCGCGGAGCTGCGCGACTAGGGCTTCGGCATTCTCGAACTTGCGCGTGTCGCGGAGGCGCGTGAGCAGGTCGATGCGCACCGTGCGGTCGTAAAAATCGCCATCCGCGTCGAACAGGTGCACCTCGATTGCGACGGACGCATCGCCGAAGGTCGGGCGCGGGCCGAGGTTCATCATCGCGCCGAAGGGGCCGAGATGCGTCTGCGCACGAACTGCATACACCCCGGGGGGCGGAAGGAGCTTGCGAGGAGAGGACGCGCCGAGATTGATCGTCGGAAAGCCGAGGAGCCGGCCGCGTCGATCGCCGCCCTGCACGCTCCCCGAGATCGAGTATGGTCGTCCGAGCAGCCTCGCCGCCCGCTCGAGCTCACCTGCGGCAATGGCCTGCCGAATTCTCGTGGACGAGATCGGCACACCATCGAGGCCATCCACGGCCGGAATCACCTCGACGGTGAACCCCCGCGTGTCACCGAGTCGGCGCAGCACCTCCACATCGCCCGCACGACCGCGTCCGAAGCCGTGGTCGTGGCCGATCACGAGATGCTTCACATGAAAGCGCTGCCGCAGAATCTGGTCGACGAATGCCGCCGCATCGTAGCGCTGCAGCTTCTTCGTGAAGGGCACGATCGCGAGATAGTTGATCCCGGTTTCCGCGATCACCTCGAGCTTCTCCGCCGGGAGCGTGAGCAGTGGCGGCGCTGCTTCCTTGCGCACGATCTCCAGGGGATGCGGATCGAACGTGACCACCACACTGCTCAATCCCTGCTCTCTTCCGCGTGCCGCGATGCTCTCGAGCACGCGCTGATGCCCGCGATGCACGCCGTCGAAGGTGCCGACCGTGAGCACCGTTCCGCGTGCGGTGGGCGGCAGTCCGGAGTCGCTCCAGGTACGGAACTTCTCAACCATGAGCGAGCACCACGCGCGGCTGCCACTGCGAGTCGCTGCGTTCGGCGATCGCGAGCAGCGCGCCCTCCTCGCTCACGAGCGCGGCACGCTCCCCCGCGACGTCCGCATCCACGCGCATTCCCCGCGCGAGCCGCGCCGCATCGCTGGCCGACACGCGCTGCTCGGGCAGCGATGGAATCGCCTCACGGGGAGAGCGCATTATCGCGCGTCCGTCGCGGAGATCGGCGAACGATGACGCGCGCGACACCTCGAACGGGCCGCTTCGCGTGCGGCGAAGCGCGGAGAGGTGCGCAGCGCTGTTCGCCGCGCGACCGAGATCGCGCGCGAGGGCGCGAATGTAGGTGCCGCCGCCGCAGACGATCGTGACGTCGGTTTCCGTACCGCGATGCTCGCGCACCAGCCAGCTGTGGACGTGCACGGGAACGGCCGCGAGCGCGAGTGGCGCTCCGCTGCGGGCGGCCGCGTGCGCACGACGTCCATCCACCTGCTTTGCGGAAAAATCGGGGGGCACCTGCTCGATGGGTCCCGTGAGATCGGCGATGCCCGCATCGATGTCCTCGCGCGCAGGCAACGCCGCGGTCTCTCGCGTGATCGTGCCGGTCGCATCGTCGGTATCCGTCTCGGCTCCCCAACGGATCGTCGCCTCGTACTCCTTCGGCTCGCCGTCCACGTATGGAAGCACGCGCGTGGCGTGTCCGGTGAGCAACACGAGAAGTCCCGTCGCAAAGGGATCGAGCGTGCCCGCGTGACCGATGCGTCGCTCGCCGAGCGCGCGGCGAGCGACGCTCACGACGTCGTGCGAGGTGATGCCGGCGGGCTTGTCCACGAGGAGCATGGCGTCAATCGGTCGAGTCCTCCGCCAGCGAGTCGTCGGCGAGCGCGCGGTCATCATCCTGCTCGGCCTCGAGCTCGAGACGCTCGCTCTTCACCTGCGCGAGCAGCGTCTCGATGCGCGCGGCGCGCTCGACGCTGGGATCGTGACGAAACTCCAGCTCCGGAGCGAAGCGCAGCTTGAGCGATTTCGCGAGGCGCGATCGGAGGTGAGGCGCGAGGCTCGCGAGCCCCTCGAGTGTGGTGCGCTGCTCCTTCTCGGTGCCCATCACGCTGACGAACACCTTCGCGTGCCGGAGATCGTGCGTCACCTCGACACCGGTGACGGTGACGAATCCGACGATGCGCGGATCCTTCGCCCCTTCCGTGAGAAAGGTCGCGACCTCTATGCGAATGGCTTCCGCCACGCGCTCGGAACGTCTGTTATCGTGAGCCATCTGTGCCTCGGCGAGATTCCGGAAACGCGCACGGGCGATTCGACTGCCCGCGCGCGCCGATCCGGCTACGCTCTAGAGGGTGCGTGCGATCTGGTCGGTGCGATAGCACTCGATCACATCGCCGACCTTGACGTCGTTGAAGTTCTCGATGCCGATACCGCACTCGAAGCCTTCACGGACCTCCTTCACGTCGTCCTTGAAGCGACGCAGCGATCCGATCGTGCCAGTGTACACCTCCACTCCGTCGCGAATGACACGAACCTTGCCCGCACGGTTGATCACGCCGCTGCGAACGAAGCAGCCGGCGATGACACCGATACGCGGCACCTTGAAGAGATCTCGAACCTCGGCCTCGCCGAGCGTGA
>DASXQD010000271.1:0-14982 GCA_036493195.1 Gemmatimonadaceae bacterium
TCATGTTGTCGCGCGCATCGAGGTGCACGCGCAGCCGGTTCGGCTCGCGGCGCTCCCACTCGGCGAGCGACGCCTTGAGACGATGCGCCCCCTCGAGCACGCGCGCCTTGTCCTCGTCCGTGCGCCAGATCGGCACGATCACGATCTCGATGGGTGCGAGCAGCGGCGGTACGCGCAGCCCCTTGTCGTCGCCGTGCGTCATCACCAGTCCGCCGATGAGCCGCGTCGACACCCCCCAGCTCGTGTTCCACGCATATGCCTCACCACCGGCCTCCGTCTGAAACTTCAGCTCGAATGCCTTCGCGAAGTTCTGCCCCAGATTGTGCGACGTGCCCGCCTGCAGCGCCTTGTTGTCCTGCATCATCGCCTCGCAGGAGAACGTACGCAAAGCGCCCGCGAAGCGCTCGGAGCTCGTCTTCTGGCCGGTAACGACTGGCATCGCCATATACCCTTCCATGAAGTCGCGATAGACGCCGAGCATCTTGCGCGCTTCCTCCTCCGCCTCGTCGTGCGTGGCGTGCGCGGTGTGTCCTTCCTGCCACAGGAACTCCAGCGTGCGCAGGAAGAGTCGCGTGCGCATCTCCCAGCGAACGACGTTCGCCCACTGATTGATCAGCAGCGGCAAATCGCGATAGCTCTGCACCCACTTGGCGAACATCGCGTAGATGATCGTCTCGGACGTAGGGCGGACGACGAGCGGCTCTTCGAGCAGCTTGCCGCCCCCGTGAGTGACGACGGCGGTCTCCGGTGCGAAGCCTTCGACATGCTCGGCCTCCTTGCTCAGGAAGCTCTGCGGGATGAACAGCGGGAAGTACGCGTTGCGATGTCCCGTTTCCTTGAACATGTCATCCAGCGCGCGCTGCATCCGCTCCCAGATGCCGTATCCGTCGGGGCGGATGACCATGCATCCGCGCACCGGCGAATAGTCCGCGAGCTCGGCGCGCAGCACGACCTCGTTGTACCAGGCGCTGAAATCCGCCTTGCGTGTGGTCAACTTCTTGTCGTCAGCCATTGCATCCGTGTGAGTTGAGCCTGCTCATGTCCCCTCCAGCCACGCGTCGAGCTGCACTTTGCGCTCGCCTTTCTCATCCAGCTTTCTCACCATCGCTTCGCCGGAAGAGAGCTCCGGTGTCGCGATTACGACGGTCTCGCGTGCGCGAGCGGTATGCGCCGCCTTGAGCTGCCGGGCGAGCTTCTGGTTCCCGAGCGAATATTCGACGCTGCGGCCATTCGCGCGAAGCCGTGCGGCCACGCGCATCGCATCCTCGACGGATCCCGCGTCGCCATAGGCAACCCACACGTCCACCGCCGCTTCGGCAACGGGCATCTTGCCGCGCGATTTGAGCAGCTCGCCCAGCACGACATCGCCCATGCCGAAGCCCAATGCGGGCAGGTTCACTCCGCCGAGCGACTCGAGCAGCGTGTCGTAACGCCCGCCACCACAGATCGCACGCAGCTCTCCTTTGGCGTCGAACAGCTCGAACACGATTCCCGTGTAGTACGCGAGTCCGCGCACTATCGAAAGATCGAACTTCACCCACTCGCGCACGCCGAGCGACTCGGTGTGGTCGAGATAGCGCCGCAGATTGTCCCACTCCGCGGTCGCGCCGGCGGCATCGACAATTTGCGTGAAGGCCGCTTCGTCCGCCGTCGATCCCGCGAGCTGGAACAGCTGTGCAGCGACCGAGTCGCTCACCCCGGCCGCCGAGAGCCGATGCTCGAGCACGTCGCGAGGATCGCGATCCAGCTTGTCGAGCGCGGCGTAAGCGGCCGGCATCTGTGACTCGTCGATTCCGATCCCTCGCAGCAGCGCGTTGAGCAGCCGGCGATCCGACACTCGCGCGACGACGTCGTCGCTCGAAAGCTCGAACACGCGCATCACGTCGATCGCGGAGGCCAGCAGCTCCGCATCGGCGCTCACGTCTGCTTCGCCGATGATGTCCATGTTGAGCTGGAAGTGCTCGCGGAGCCTTCCGCGCTGCTGGCGCTCGTATCGAAACAGCTGCGGGATCGAGAACCAGCGCACCGGCTTGCGCATCGCGTTCGCACGCGCAGCGACCATGCGCGCCAGCGTGGGCGTCATCTCGGGGCGCAACGCAATCTCGCGATCGCCCTTGTCCCTGAAATTGTAGAGCTGGTCGACGATTTCGGCGCCGCTCTTCTTGGTGTAGAGATCGAGCGGCTCGAGCGGAGGTCCGTCGTATTCGACGAAACCGTAACGGCGCGCAACTTCGCGCCAACCCCGGAAGATGTACGACCGCTCCGCGAGCTCCGTGGGATAGAAGTCGCGAAAGCCAGGTAGCGCGCCCGGAGACATCAACGAAATCTACGCCGCGAGCGGAGACACCTGCAAGCGCGCCATCGCGTCGCCCACAGTGTGGAACGAGCCCGTGATCAGCGTCGTGCCGTCGCCCACGCGCGCATTTGCGAGCGCGCGATCGAAGTCCGGCTCAGCGGCGGCATTCCACCCGTTCTCGAGCGCGAATGCGAGCGCCTCCGCCAGCATCCACGTACGATCCGTCGGCACACTCGGTGGCGACGCGAGCACGAATCGGTCGACCAGCGGTGCGAGCGTCTTCATCATCGACCGCCAATCCTTGTCGCGGAGAGCCGTCATCAGGCACGTGAGCGGTCGCGCTGGACGCACCGCCTCGAGCGTTTCGCAGAGCACCGCGCATCCTGCCGGGTTGTGCGCGACATCGAAAATGATGGAGCCCACGCTCTGGAATCTTCCCGCGATGCGGACACGTGCGAGCGCGCTCTGCGGATCGATGGCGGCGCTCGCGTACGGCGCTCCGGCGCTTTCGATCATGGCGAGTGCCGTCGCAGCATTCATCGCCTGATGCCGGCCGATGAGGGGCGTACGGAGCTCTCGCGTGCCATCGTTCGTGCCCAGCGTGAAGCGCGTGCCGTCGAGGGCAACGGTGATGCCGCCGATCGTCCACTCATCGGCCACGACGCGCACCGGCGTTGCGCCCGCCTCGCGCGCGAGGCTCGCGAGAAAGACCCGAAGCTTCGGATCGTTCTCGCCGATCACCGCAGGCACGCCGCGCTTGAATATCCCGGCCTTCTCCCGCGCGATCTGCTCGAGCGTGTCGCCGAGATACTGCACGTGATCGATCCCGATCGAGGAGATTCCGGCCGCGACAGGCATGATCACGTTCGTGCTGTCGAGACGACCGCCCAACCCCACCTCGATCACGGCGACGTCCACGTTCTCGCGAACGAAGTGATCGAACGCCATCGCAGTGGTCGCCTCGAAGAACGTGGCCCCGAGGCGCTCGACGTCGGGCGTCCATCGCTCGATGAACTCGACCACATCGTCCTCGCGCATGGGCACGCCGCTCACCGCGATGCGCTCGCGGAAGTCGATGAGATGCGGTGAGGTGTATTTGCCGACACGAAGCCCCTGCCCTCGCAGTAGTGCCTCGAGCGTGCTGATGACGCTTCCCTTGCCGTTCGTTCCCGCAACGTGAAAGGTGGGCACGCGCGTGTGCGGATCGCCGAGCAGCGAGAGCAGCTCCGTGGTGCGCTCGAGACCCATCTTCCACGCACCCGTGACTCGCGCGAAGAGATAGTCGAGCGATGCGGCGTAGGCGGAGCTCGTCGAGGACTCGTTCATGCCCGATCCCACAGCACTTTCAGAAACGGCGTGCCCGCCGCGCCGATCTGCTCGATCAGGAGGACACCCAGCTCGTCGCTGCAGGCTGCCCAGTCATGTGGCGCAGCAGCCCGCCAACGGAGCTCTTGAGGTCGCGACGGTGTGAGACGACATCGAGCATTCCATGATCCAGAAGAAACTCGGCAGTCTGGAAGCCTTCGGGAAGGTCCTGGCCGATCGTCTGCTTGATCACGCGCGGACCCGCGAAGCCGATCACCGCTCCCGGTTCGGCGACGATAGCGTCGCCGAGCATCGCGAAGCTCGCGCTCACGCCACCGGTGGTCGGATTCGTGAGCACGGAGACATAAGGGATGCGCCGCTCGGCGAGCTGCGCGAGGAGAGCCGACGTCTTCGCCATCTGCATGAGCGACAGCACGCCCTCCTGCATGCGCGCGCCGCCTGAGGCCGAGATCAGCACCAGCGGATACTTCCGCTCGAGCGAGCGCTGCCCGAGCCGCGCGATCTTGGCGCCCACCACCGAGCCCATCGAGCCGCCCATGAACGCGAAATCCATGACGCCAAGATTGATCGGCATTCCCCCGAGATTCCCGGAAACGGACATGAGCGCGTCGTAGTCGCCCGCGTTCGCAAGCGCCTTCTTCAAACGTGCCGGATATTCGGGGAATTGCAGCGGATCGGCGGAGCGAATGTCGACGTCCAACTCGTCGTAACTGTTGTCATCGAGCAACAGATTCACGTAATCCACCGCACGTATCCGGCGATGGAAATCGCAATTGGGGCAGACGTTCAGATTGCGGATGAACTTCTCACGCAAATCTGTGTGCCCACACGCCTCGCACTTTTCCCAGGCATCAGGCGGTATTTCGAGCTTTTCGCGACGCGGCTGCCGGGGCTTCCGCTCTTTTCTGAACCAAGCCATCCGGGAAATCTGGCCGAGCGGTCAGAATCAAGCAAGCTGAAGAGGACCAGGCGCACCTAAAAACAGGATCAGATCGCCAACTCGCCTACCCGACCTCCGCGTCCCTCGCTCGAGATCCGCAGCATCACGCCGATCGACAGCCAGCACGCAAGCATGAACGATCCGCCGTAGCTGAAGAAGGGCAGCGGAATCCCGGTGATCGGCATGAGATTGAGCGTCATGCCGACATTAACCGAGACATGCACGAGCCAGCTCGCCGCCAGTCCGAACGCCACGAGACTTCCGAACGAATCATTGGCGTTCGATGCGGTGCGCACTGCGCGGAGCACGAGGAAGAGAAACAAGGACAGTGCGATCGTCACGCCGAGCAGGCCAAGCTCTTCGCCCACGACGGCAAAGATGAAGTCGGTGTGTTGCTCCGGAAGAAAGGCGAGTCGCTTCTGCGTACCGCCGAGAAATCCTTTTCCAATCCAGCCACCAGAGCCGATCGCCACCTGAGACTGAATGACGTGCCAGCCGGAGTTTCGCGGGTCGATCGACGGGTCGAGGAATACCTGCAGCCGGTGTCGTTGATACGGAGCGAGGCGCTCCCACAGAATCGGCGCGAGCACGCCCATGAAGACGTTCGCGAGCATCAGCGTCACGCCTTCCCACATGTAGGGTCGGTACCAGAGCACGAGCGCCAGCAGCGCGAGGAACCACGCGCCCCAGAGGCTCGTGTTGAAGGCGAGCACAAGACTGACCGCAGGCGAGGCGATGAGAATGAGCAGCGGCAGCGGGACGCCCGACCAGAACAGCATCGCGAAGAAGATCCCGATGAACACCATGCCGCTGCCGAGATCCGGCTGCAGCATGATCAAGAGCCACGGAATTCCGACCAGCACCGAGGGCTTCCACAACTCGAGCAGAGACCGCGGCGCCTCGCGACGCGCTCCGAGCTCGCGCGCGAGCATGAGAATGACCGCGACCTTCGCCAGCTCCGCGGGCTGCCCGAGCCGATGGCCGGCGATGACGAGCCAGCTCTTGGAGCTCGCCGCATCGCCTGCACCGCCGCCGAACTTGAGGAGTCCGAGGAGCAGCAGACAGGTGAGAATGTACACCGGAAGCGCGGCCCATTCGAAGAAGCGCACGGAGGCGCGGCTCACGGCATACGCGAGGCCGATCGAGAGGATCACCCAGCGGATCTGCGCCATCCACGCATGCGTCGCGACCGTCGGCACATCCGTCTGCCCGGCGGAGTACACCATCGCCACTCCGTAGCACGACAGGAGGAGCGCGACGATGATGAGCGGCCAATCGTTGACGACGCGGCGCATCAACCGTCGGTGTTGATGAAGGTCGTCGGCTCGACGTGCAGATACGACTGGATGATCTTGGATGCGATGCGCGCGGCCCGCGTGCCGTGTCCGCCGAACTCGATCATAACCGCAACGACGATCTTCGGATCGCCCGCGGGCGCGTAGCCGACGAACCAGGCGTGGTGGTGTATGGGATCTTCGGAATTCTGCGCGGTTCCGGTCTTTCCGGCGAGCACCACGCCCTGAATGCGCGCGCTACCCGCCGTGCCGTTCGAGATCACGCCCGCGAGCGCCGAGCGCAATCCGGCAAGCTGCTCCGGCGAGAGTTGCAGGATCTGCGTGCGCTCCGGCTTGTCGCGCGCGATCTCCGGCTTGGCGGCGCTCCCATCGGTCGCGAGCGCGGTATAGAAGCGCGCCATGTTCACGACCGTCTGTGCATTCTCTCCCTGTCCGATGGAAAGATTGAGCACCACCGCCTGGCTCCAGCCGTTCTTTCCGTACTTGCGATTGTAATAGTTCGTGACGTCATCGTACGGAAAAGTCGGGCGCGCCTCATCCGGCAAGTCGATCGACGTCTTCTCGCGCGCACCCAGCTTGAGCCCGCCCGCCACCAGCGAGGAGAGACCAACCTTGAGCCCGAGCTGATAGAAGTAGACGTCGCACGATTTCTCGATCGCTTCCGCCAACGTGAGACTGCCGTGTCCCTTTGGCTCCCAGCAGCGGAAATAGCGGTTGCCGAACTGATATCCGCCCGTGCACGCAACCGGCATGCGATCGTCGAGCTTCACGAGCCCGCGCTCGAGCGCAACCGCCGCCGTCGCCAGCTTCCACGTGGAGCCCGGCGGATAGCGCCCCTGCGTGACCTTGTTGAACAATGGTCGCCGCGGATCGGTGTTCAGCGTCTTCCACAGCTCGGGCGGAATCCCGCCGACGAAGCGATTCGGGTCGTAGCTCGGCGACGAGTAGAGTGCGAGCACGCCGCCGGTTTTTGGATCGATCGCGATTGCGCCGCCCTGGAGCGAATCGCCGAAGATACCCGCCATGTAGCGTTGCAGCGGCATGTCGATATTGGTATACAGCGGAGCGGCAGGCTCCGCGGCGACCTCATCGCGCGCACCAGCCTCGCGCACGACGCGTCCCATCGCGTCCACCTCGACGAAGCGCACGCCTTCGCGTCCCCGCAACCGGCTCTCGTACTGGCGCTCGAGGCCGTTCTTTCCGACCGACTGCCCCGTCTTGTACCCCTGGTACTTGGGATTCGTGAGCTCCGCCTCTGTCACTTCGCCAACGTAGCCGACGAACGACGCGACGGCTGCTCCGTCCGGATAGTAGCGCTTGGGCGCGGACTGAATGATGAGTCCCGGGAAATCGATGCGGCGCTCCTCCAGCACCGACACTTCATCGAACGGCGCATCCGAGAGCACGGCCACGGGCCGGTTTCGCGCGTGCGAGAATCGGCGCACCGACAGCTCGATCTGCTCGGGAGAGATCGGGATGATGGCCGAGAGGCGCTGGAGCGCGGCGCGGAGCGAGTCCGCGCTCGGCGACAGGATCGAGACCGCGTAGCCCGGAACGTTCTCCGCGATGACCTGGTTGTTGCGGTCGTAGATGATGCCGCGCGGCGCCGGCAGCGGGACCTCGCGCAGCCGATTGGTCTCCGATTGCTGCGAGTATTTCGTGTAGTTGACGACCTGCGTCTTGAAGAACGCGGAGAGCAGCAGCACGAAAATCCCTACGAGCGCCCAGGAGGCGATGCGCGCACGCCGCGCGATCTCGTTGGGATGAAAGCTCATGAAGGCGAGGCTCGAAGCACGGGGCGCAGGATCAGCAGCGTCACGAGGCCGAAGAGCGCCGTGACGGCAGCGCTGAGCGGCGACCACACGAAAATCTGGATTGCGACCTGTCCCGCGTCACCGCGATGGCCAGCGAGCACGAAGATCGCATCGAACGCCCACTTCCCCAGAAAGAAGAAGAGCGCGTTGAGCAGCACATCATCTGCGAAGAACACGGCCTTGAGCCATGATGCCGTAAACGCGATCACGCTCATCGCGAGCGCTCCCGCACCAAACACATGTACATCCACCGAATCCGAAACGAGTCCAACGCACAAACCGATGAGGGCGGCCGCACCCGGACGCACTCGAATCGCAACGAGCAATGTTGCGATCACGAGAAAGTCAGGCCCTGCACGCCAGGCAAGCAAGGGGCGCAGGGTGTAATTCAATATCACCAGGATCACGAACGCTATCAGCGTGCGAAAGAAATCTGTCGGTCTCATGGAGTGGTCGTCGTCGGCGCCTGCGGAGGAGGCGGAGCTTTCGCTGGCCGTGCCTCACGCTGCGGAGACGGGACGACAGGCGGCGCCGTAACAGTCGTGCTGTCGCGCTTCTGCGTGGTGTCGCGAGGAGCCCCGATCGAGTCGCGCTTGGCGGCGAGCCGCGCGAGGGAATCGCCGGCCGCGACGATGCTCTTCACCGCCGAATCGGCGTGCAGCCCGGTTTTCCACACCGTCTGCACGCCGGCGGTGGTGCGCGCGGGGAGCAGCACCATCACATCCGACACGTCTGCCGGCGCCACGGCCGGTCGCAGCAGATACGTGCGCGCCCAGAGCTCCGACGTCTTCATCTCGGCGATCACCGTGCCGACCGGAATCCCTCGCGGGAAGGTTCCTCCCAAACCGGAGCTCACGATCAGCGTGCCCGGCTTGAGAGTGCTCCGCATGGGAACGCCGCGCATTTCGAGCAGATAGCGTTCGGGCTCTCCGCCGAGGTGTGCGCCCACGATGCCGAACGCGCCGCCGTCCACGGCCATCGCGCTCACGCGAAAGTCGGGATGCGCCCAGACGATCGCGATGCTCATCGTCGGATCGACGCTCTTCACCATTCCCACGAGCCCCTCAGGCGCGACCACGGGGCTGAAGGGGAGTATTCCCGCTTTGGAGCCCGAGGAGAGCACCACGGTGTATTCCTCGCCCACCCCGCGCCCTTGCAGCACCTCCGCCGGCACGAATCCCCACCGCAGCGCCTCGCCGAGGCCCAGGAGCTTCCGAAGGCGATCGTTGTCGGCGAGCGAGGCATCCAGTGTCATTGCGCGAAGCGCGATGCTGTCGCGCTGGGCCTCGCGCATCTCGCGTGTGAGCCAGGAGCGACGGCTCTGCTCCGCGTCGCTCTGAAGGGCCACGAGCGGCGCGACGATGGTTTGCCGAAGAATGGCCGCGAACGGATCGCGTATGCGGTCCGGGAGCTGAATGGCCGCGAAGGCAGCCACGAGGCACGAGACGAAGAGGACTGTGTCCCGGCGACTATAGGCGCGAGCGACGGGCGGCACGTCCGCTCAGGTCTGCAGGACCGACCAGTACTTGTCCTCGTCGTCCAGAATGCGCCCGGTTCCTCGCACGACACACGTGAGCGGATCCTCGTCGACGTGGATCGGGAGATTCGTTTCCTGGCTCAAGAGCAGGTCCAGACCGCGAATGAGCGCCCCACCACCCGTCATGACGATGCCGCGATCGACGATGTCGCTCGCGAGCTCCGGCGGCGTGATCTCGAGGGCACGGCGCACCGCGTCGACGATCTGCTGAATCGGCTCCTGAATCGCTTCGCGAATCTCGCTCGAGTGCACGCGAACGGTCTTCGGGATGCCGGAAACGAGATCGCGTCCCTTCACTTCCATCTCGCGCTCTTCGCCGACCGGCGCCGCGGATCCAATCTGAATCTTGATCTGCTCGGCCGTAGGCTCGCCAATGAGCAGATTGTAGTTCTTGCGCATGAACTGGACGATCGCTGTGTCGAGCTCGTCGCCACCCGTGCGGATCGACGTGTCGCTCACGATGCCGGAGAGTGCGATGACCGCGATCTCGGTGGTGCCGCCGCCGATGTCGATGACCATGTTGCCCGTTGGCGTCTCGACCGGGAGACCCACACCGATCGCGGCCGCCATTGGCTCCGCGACCATGAAGACTTCCTTCGCTCCGGCGCCGAGCGCGGAGTCGCGCACGGCACGCTTCTCGACTTCCGTGATGCCGGACGGCACGCAGACGATCACGCGCGGCTTCACCTTGAAGACGTGATTGTCGATGATCAGCGTCAGGAAGTACCGAAGCATCTTTTCCGTGACATCGAAGTCGGCGATGACGCCGTCCTTCATGGGTCGCACGGCAATGACACCTTCGGGAGTTCGGCCGAGCATGCGCTTCGCTTCGAGGCCTACACCCTTGATCTTGCCAGTGGCACGATCGATCGCGACGACGGACGGCTCATTGAGCACGATCCCTTCGCCTTTGACGTAGATGAGGGTGTTGGCGGTGCCGAGGTCTACGGCAATCGCGTTCGCGGGAAAGAGCGATCCCGGTTTGAAAGGCCAGCGCATCTAGGAGATCAATCTCGCGTTCCAGGCGGAACGCAGTTGGCGGCGGGTAGGAAAAGGCACGGTCGGGGGTTAAGCTAGCCGCACACTTCAGTTGCGGCAAGACGTTGGCTGGACATAACCTAGGGCGTGTCTGGCGTCACATCCCCAGCTGCGAGGACGGATGCGGGAATCGCTCGAGATCGCGATCGTGGAGCTGAATACCTGTGACGCGTGCGGACTCTGTCTTCCCCTGTGCCCGCCGGGCGCAATCGGCATGAGACGAGAGGGTCTGCTCATAGACGATTCAATTTGCACGGGGTGTCGAAAGTGTGTGGCGCCGTGTCCGGTCGGCGCCCTGGCAATGGTTCCGCGCCCACGGATTCACTCGTGATCGTGGCGTGGCCGGCTCCGAGCCGGCGCTGCGACGTCCTCGTCGTGGGCGGAGGTCCGGGCGGCCTGATTGCGGCCCGTGAGCTCGTGACGCGAGACCGCGGGCTCTCGGTGATGCTCCTCGAGCGCGACCGGGCGATCGGCGCTCCGGTGCGATGCGGTGAGGGAGTCGGCAGCGGCGGCCTGTGCGAGTTCATCGATCCGGCGGGAGCGCCGTGGGTGTCGCGCAGGATCACGAAGGTGATTTTCTGGGCGCCGGACGGCACCGAGGTGCGGGTGGCGGAGGGCGACGTTGGCTACGTGCTCGATCGCACGCGCTTCGAGCCGGCGCTCGCCGCGGAGGCCGGACGCGCGGGCGCCGAGATCCTGATTGGCACCGAGGCGACTGGCCTCCTGCGCGATGGCGACGGGTGGCTCGTTGCAGTGCGAGATGCCGCGCGCGAGTACGTGGTGCGCACCAGGCTCGTGATCGCGGCGGACGGCGTGGACGGGATGGTCGCGCGCTGGGCCGGACTCGACACGCGCGTGCCGTCGCGCGACATGGAGAGCTGCGCCCAGTACCTGATGACGAACGTGAACGTCGATCAGGACGCGATTTATTTGCATTTTGGAGATAATGTCGCGCCGGGCGGCTACGCGTGGGTGTTCCCGAAAGGCGGCGACTCCGCGAACATCGGTTTGGGTGTGGTCGCGCTGCGTGCGGGCGGACGCAATGCGCGGCAGTGGCTCGACACGTACGCGCAGACGTACTTCCCGACGGGCGTCCGCGTGAGCTGCACGGTGGGCGGCGTGATCGTGCATCCGACGATCAAGCGCACGGTCGCCAACGGGTTGATCACCGTGGGCGATGCGGCGCACATGATCAATCCTCTCTCGGGCGGCGGGATCGTGAACGCGATGAAGGCGGGGCGGCTGGCGGCGGAGGTTGGCGCGGAGGCGCTGACGGCCGGCGACACGAGCGCCGCGCGGCTCGCGCGGTACCATGCCGACTGGATGGCAATGCTCGGCGACGACCACATCCGCTTTCACCGGCTCAAGGATGCGCTGTCGAAGTTCGACGACGCATTCTTCGACAATCTCGCGAGAACGGTGAACAAGGTCGCGTACGAGAAGCGGACATTGCGAAGGATTTTCGGGAGTGCGCTGATGCATCATCCGACGCTGCTTCCGGTGGTCGCGAAGTATTTTGTGTGAGAGCGCCCTTTCAGCCGGCGCGCTCGGAACATTCTCTGCTTCGATTCCTGGAAACGCCGTTCATGCCCCTCGTTCTGGGCATGGTGATTTTCTTTGCCGTAGCTCATCTCGACCGGCATGCACAGCGGCAATCGTTTCGATCGCACCTTCGACGTGCCTCGCCGCTGTACGTACTCAGCACCTGCCTCCTGGCGTTGATGATATCCGAATGGAATGAGCCGGGCTTCGGCGAGTTCGTCGACATTTTCCTCTTGCCGTTCGAGCTATTTTTCGGCGGCATCCTGGGAGATATCGTGTACTGTCTCGGCGCGAGGGGACAAGGCCGACCGTGATCACCGGGAAGCCGCTCGCGTTGGTTCGACGCATTCGTAGCTCGGTGTAACGATCAGGGATTTTTCGAATGAATCAGCCGCTATGCGTGGTGAGCGCCTCGCGTGGATCGGTATCAGCTGCGAGTTGACGCAGTGGCCACGCGAACGCGAGAGCGATCGGCACCGTCGCGAAGGTGCCGAGAGCCAGAATGAGACTTAAAATCTGCTCAGTGTGATCGTGCGCAGGCGCGGCCGATATGTCGCGCGAAGAGACGATTGCCGTCCACACGATCAGGATTGTCGTATATGCGGAACCTATTGCGAGAGCAATTACTGCTGCGCGAGCCCATCGCCTGAGTGCAGTTGCGCTGCCGATCGACACAGCGACAAGAGCGATCAGCAAGAGAAAACTCTGCCGCTCATCACGGTCCATGTTGAAGATTGGCAACGCAGACACAAGCAAGAGCTGAAACAACGCGCCAATCGAAAGCACGACACGAGCGGCTCGTCGTCGACTCGTGTGCCGCTCGCTACTCATTGGCAATGGAAGCCATGAGTGACATGGGTGCGATTCGCTCGTGCCGAAGGAGCGTCGTTCCGATCGCGCATCTATTCGCGATAGTCCCCACGACAGACTCGGCGGCTCGGAGCACTCCGACCGCCGGCACCATGGGGGCCCATATGTACACCGGCACTCGCGCGATCGCCATCACGGTCCCGCTCCACGCTCTCGCGATTCCGAATCCCGCCGCATAGCCAGCATCGCGTGCGAATCGCTGTTCCCTCTCGCCGAAGGCGCCGAACGGATAGCTCACCGCTGTCGTGTCGACGTCCAGCGCCGCAGCAATGTCGCGCCGCGAGCGCTCGAGCTCTCCCCTAACCTGCTCACTGGAGCACCGCGTCAGCCGCGGGTGTGTCGCCGTGTGCGACGCAAACTCGATCCCTCGTCCCTGCCAGGCGCGCATGTCTCTCCAGGCGAGATGCGCGAACCTCCTCCCGCCGTACGCCACATCCCAGCGGTTCAGCTTCCCCGCGTAGTCCGTGATCACGAAGCACGTGGCGCGAAACCCGTGCGCATGCAAAATCGGGAACGCGTGCTCCCGCAGTCCCCGATACCCATCGTCAAACGTGATCGCGAGCTCGTTCGGTGCCGCTCTTCGCTCGCCGATCGCGCACGCGATCACTTCGTCCAATCCCAGTGTTTTCCACCCCGCCCTCGCCAGCCGCTCGATCTGTTTCGCGAATCGCTTGGGCGAGATGCGCGTGACGCCGAGCTCGTGCCGGCGCTCCACCTTGTGCCAGGCGAGCACCGGCGGGAGCGTCACGCGCCCTTCATCATCAGGCGTTGAGATACGTCTCGGGGTCGGTGAACGGCATCCCGAACGCGTCGGCCACCGCCTTGTACACCACCTTCTTGTCCACCACGTTGAGCCCCTTCGCCAGCGCCTCGTTCTCGCGGAGCGCCTTCTTCCATCCCTTCTTCGCGAGCTGCATCACGTAGGGGAACGTCGCGTTCGTGAGCGCGAGCGTCGACGTGCGCGGCACGCCGCCGGGCATGTTCGCCACGCCGTAGTGGATGATCCCGTCGATCGTGTACACGGGATTGTCGTGCGTCGTCGCGTGAATCGTCTCGATGCATCCGCCCTGGTCGATGGCGACATCCACGATCACCGCGCCCGGCTGCATGGTCTTGAGATCCTCGCGACGCACCAACCGCGGCGCTTTCGCGCCCGTCACCAGCACCGCGCCGACGACGAGATCTGCGGTTGCGATCTGCTCGAGAATCGTGAAGCGGTTCGAGTACACGAGCATCACGTTCGCCGGCATCACATCGGACAAGTAGCGCAGGCGCTCGAGTGACAGATCGAGGATCGTCACCTGCGCACCCAAACCCGCCGCCATCTTCGCGGCGTTCGTGCCCACCACGCCACCGCCGAGAATCACGACTTTTCCGGGCGGCACTCCCGGGACGCCGCCGAGCAGCACACCGCGGCCCCCGTGCAGCTTCTCGAGATACTTCGCGCCCTCCTGCACCGCCATCCGCCCCGCGACCTCGGACATCGGCGTCAGCAGCGGGAGCTCCCCATTCGCCAGCTGCACCGTCTCATAGGCGATGCACGTCGCACCGCTGTCGACGTGCGCCTTCGTGAGCACCTCGTCCGCGGCGAAGTGGAAGTACGTGAAGATGGTCTGCCCCGGCTTCATCCGCGGCCACTCGACCTTGATCGGCTCCTTCACCTTGAGGATCATGTCGGCGTCCTTCCACGTCGCATCCGCATCCGGTGCGATCGTGCCACCAGCCTTCACGTAGAGCTCATCCGGAAAACCGCTTCCCTCACCTGCGCCCTTCTCGATCAGGACGGTATGTCCGTTGGCTACCAACGCCTCACAACCTGCGGGGACCAGCGCGACACGATTTTCGTTCGTCTTGATCTCTTTCGGGACACCGATACGCATGCACGACTCCGGATGGTCAAGTGGGTACGCGCTCGCGCGCGCTGATTGCGGTGCTGATTACGCTGCAGGGCCGAGGCTTAGAACGGTTTGCCGGCTGGAAGGATAAAATTCGGCGCACACCTGCGCGATGGTCTCCGCGCTGATGGCGTCGATGAGCGCGAGCGTCTCCTCGAGCGAACGATACGGCTCGTTGTACAGCGCAACGCCAGCAGCGCGATACATCCTGGACGTCACGCTCTCCAGCGACAGGGTCACCTGTCCCTTCAGCTGACTCTTTCCAGCGCGGATCTCCTCGTCGGTCAACGACTGCGTTGCCAACTTGTCGAGCTCTTCCTCGATTGCCTCCGCCGCTTCTGTCGCGGTCTCGGGCGACGTGCCGACGTACACGCCCGCGACACCCGTATCCGGATGAAAGCTCTGGAAGGTGTGCACCGAGTACGCGAG
>DASXQD010000272.1:0-2473 GCA_036493195.1 Gemmatimonadaceae bacterium
TTCCTGGGCGATGCCAGTGCGCGCCGCCTCGTACGCACCCTCGAGCACGGCCGCAACGTTGCCGATATCGCGTAGCGACGGCTCGAGCCTCACCGTATCCATCGCGTCCGCGAATGCATTGAACAACCCGGCGAACCACGCCGGATATGCGGACTTCTCCAGCTGAGCTGAGTAATCGAATGTTTCGACGACGCCCTGCCGCTCGAGTCTCAGCGTGCCGCCCGTCCAGTCGATCGAGCCCGCGTCGCCGACAAAGCGCACCTGACTTTCGCGATGCCGCGCGGCCCAGGTGAGAAACATCAGGCCGATGCGCTCGGGATATTCGAACAGCAGATGCGCGCTGTCTTCGACATCGTAGTCGCGATGGCGGAGAAGTCCCGTCCACGCGCGCACTCGGGGCGGTACGCCTGCGGCGTCGAGCATCTGATAGATGAGGTGCGTGCCGTGGTCGAGCAGAATTCCACCTCGCGCATCGGCCTGCAACCCGCGCCACGGTGTAGGATCGGCGCTGGTGCCGCGATCGGCCATCAGCCGATACACACGCAGCTCCGCGAGATGCCAGCGTCCAATCGCATCCTCGGCGAGCCACTTGCGCAACTGCACCCACACCGGATTGAAGCGATATTGATGACACGGCATCACGACGCGATTCGCCGCGCGCGATGCGTCGGCTATTCGACACGCTTCGCGCGTCGTGAGCGCCACCGGCTTCTCGCAGAGCACGTGATAGCCTTGCTCGAGCGCCCAGATCGTGAGGTCGAGGTGCGATGACGTGGGCGTGCAGATGTCCACGAAATCGATGTCGCTGATGGCGCGCAGTCCTTCTGGAGAGCCAAGCTGCGGCACGCCTTCGAGCGGCTTCACCGAGTCCGACCCATCGACCGTGGCCACGATCTCGAGGCGATTGCGCGTGGCAGTGTCGTACATGAAGCCCGGAACGTGCGAGCCGCGCGCGACGCCGCCCAGTCCGATCACCGCGCCGCGATATCTCCGCGTCGGCGCGGATTGCTTTGCGACGCCAAGTACATCCAGCCCGGTGCGTGCGGCGACGTCAGTCATCGATCGGCACTCAGCTGGCGAGCGAGTCGGCCGTCTCGCGCAACACGTCTTCGGTGATTGCCAACGCCTCCATCGCGAGCTCCTCGGAGATCACGAGCGGGGGATTGATGCGCACTTCCGGATTGTAGATCATCGACAGCACGCCGCGCGAGAGGCACGCATCGAAGATCTGGCGCGTGATCTTCTTGTCGAGCAGCGTGTCCGTGCCGGGCTCCACGATGTCGAAGCCGATCATGAGACCGCGGCCGCGCGCATCCTTGACGATGGGAATCTCGCGTTCCCAGCGCTGCACTTCGGCAAGCATCTTCTCTCCGACCCGGCGCGAGTTCTCGACGAGCTCTTCCTCGAGGATCGTCTCGAGCGTCACGCGCGCGGCTGCGGCGGCCATCGGGTTGCCGCCGTAGCTCGATGAGCTGCCGCTCGGATTCGCCCACGGCTTCGCGAACGCGATCTCCTCGCGAATGAGCAGACCGCTCATCGGGAAACCGCCGCCGAATCCCTTGCCGCAGCTCATGATGTCCGGCACGAGCCCTTCCTCGTGCTCGATCCCCCACATTTTCCCCGTGCGCCCGAAACCGGTGATCATTTCATCGGCGATCAGGAGCGCGCCCAGCTCGTCGCACAGCTTGCGCAGCGCCTTCATGAAGCCGCGCCGGGGCACGATGTTGCCCGCCGTCCCCTGGATCGGCTCGACGATGATCGCCGCGATGTCGTTCGATGTTTCGTACTGGATCTTCCGCTTCAGAAAACCAATCGCGTCGCAGTCGCACTCACGATGCGACTTGTCGAAGCCGCAGCGATGTGCAGGATCGTAGGGCGAGCTATAGCGTCCAGGCGCGAGCGGCCCGAGATCGAACTTGAAGTTGGAGCCGAGCAGCGGGAGCACGCCGGCGGTCTTGCCGTGGAAGCCGCCCCAGAAGCCGATGACCTCGTTGCGTCCCGTATAGGATTTCGCGAGCCGCAGCGCCGACTCTACCGCTTCAGCGCCACTGGAATAGAGCTGCGTGCGGTTGATGTCGCCCGGCGCGAGCTCCGCGAGCATCCGGACCAGCACCGCGCGATTCTCGGACGTGAAGCTGCCGACGTGCACCTTCGCGATCTGCTTCTGCATCGCGGCGACGTACTTCGGATGCGCGTAGCCGAGGCTCGCGACACCGATGCCGGCCATCAGGTCGATGAACCGATTGCCATCGACGTCGAAGAGCAGCGCGCCCTCGCCATGATCGATGCAGATCTGGCTGAAGAGCGCAAAACTCTGCGCACCCGGCGCGAGATGCTGCTGCTCTTCGTCGAAGATCTCACGCGATTTGGAGCCAGCCACCCACAATGGCATCTCGACATTCGTCACGTATACCGTCCGCGAATCAGATGAAATGGAAGAGAGACGACGTCACCAGGAGGACCGTGCGTCGTG
>DASXQD010000273.1:0-12320 GCA_036493195.1 Gemmatimonadaceae bacterium
AAGACGGGTGGGATCGAGATCTACGTTTCGGCCATACTCATCGAGCTCGCGTGCGAGCTCCTGAAGTGAATAAAAGGCGCCGTCGTAGAGCTCCTGCAGACGCGCGAGCGAGGCATCGATTCGCTGAATGGAGGCGAGCGACCGCTGCAGATGCCTGAGACTCTCCAGCACCGCGCCCTCCTCTCCCTCGAGCATGCCGGCCATTCCGCCCGCGAGCGACTTGAGCTCCTCGGCGTGCTCCAGGCGCCGCGCTTCCTCCTCGAGCGTCACATCCTCACCAGCCTTGAGCCCGGCCTCATCGATCTCAGAAACGAGATGACGCAGATAGTCCGCCCGGCGCTCCGCATCGGCCTTGCGCGTGGTGAGCGACAGGATCTCGCGCGCCATCGCGATCATTTCCTCGTGCTCGACGCGCACGCGCGCGGCGACCGCCGTGGCAGCACCATATGCGTCGACGATCGCGCGCTGCGACTCCTCGTCGAGCAGCGTCTGGGCCTCGTGCTGTCCGTGCAGGCTCACGAGGGCGCGCCCGATCTCCGCCAGCACGGCAGCCGTGGTCGTCGCATTGTTGATCCATGCGCGCGTGCGCCCGCTCGAGACGATCTCGCGACGCAGCACGACGGCGCTGGAATCTTCGACGTCGATGCCTCTCTCGTCGAGCAGCGCCACGAGCTCGCCATGGCCCGACACGTCGAAGATGCCCTCGACCGAAGCTTTGTCCGCACCCGTGCGAATCAGATCCGCGGTGCCGCGCTCTCCGAGCAGGAAGCCGAGCGCGCCCACGATGATGGATTTTCCGGCGCCGGTCTCGCCCGTGAGCACGTTGAATCCGGCGGCGAGTGGCAGCGTGAGCGCATCGATGATCGCGAAGTTTCGAATGCGCAGCTCAGTCAGCACCGATCTCCTCGTCGCGCTCGCGGAGTCCTCCCCACCCCAGCTTTCGCCGCATGCGCGAGAAGAACGTGCCATCGCGGAAGGTGACCACGAGTACCGGCTTGTCGGCGCGTCGCACGGTGAGCGTGTCGCCGGGAAAGAACGTCGCGCCCACCTGCCCATCGATCGTCACCAGCAGCTCATCCGGTCCGGCGTCCACCTGCACCGTGACTTCGGCGTGCGGCGGGAGCACGACCGGTCGGATCGCGAGCGTGTGCGGAGAGATCGGGGTGAGAATCAACGATTCGACCGTCGGCACCACGATGGGTCCACCGGCCGAGAGGCTGTAGCCGGTGGAACCCGTGGGTGAGGAGATGATCACTCCATCGGCGGCATATGCGCTCATGAGCTCACCGTTCACCGACGCGCGAAGCGTGAACACCCGCGCGAAGCCGCCCTTGTGCACCACCACATCGTTGAGCGCGCGCCACCGCGGCTCGAGGTGCCGCGTCGTCCACGCCTCGAGCGTCATGCGCTTCTGCACGAGATAGTCGCCCGCCGCGAGGCGCTCCATCGCGAGCTCCATGTCCTCGCGCGCGCATGCAGTCAGAAAGCCGAGCCGGCCGAGGTTCACGCCGAGCACCGGGATCTGTCGTCCGGCAACCAGGCGGGCGCCACGCAGCATCGTGCCATCGCCGCCCAGCGTGAGCAGTGCGTCGATGCGCGAAGGATCGCTCAGCAGCTCGGCCCTGCTGACGATCGCGTGCAGCTCCGGCTCGAACACCGGTGTGATCTGCAGCGGAGGCGCAAGCGCGATCAGCCGATCGAGAACCACCGGAAGCCCATCGTAGCTCAGATTGCCGATGACGCCGAGACGGATCACCCGGCAACCGCTTCGGTCTCGAGAAGCGCTCGCACGCGACGCGCAATGCCGGCGGGATCGAGCCCCGTCGAAGCGAGCTGCGACTTCCGCGGCGCCTGCTCGACGTAGTGATCCGGAACCCCGTGCACGCCCACGCGCACCGCAGGATCGATCTGGCCGATGATGGTGCTCATGTACGCGCCGAAGCCGTTCACGATGGTCCCTTCCTCGATCACCAGCACGTGCGAATGTTGTCCGACGACCGCCGTGAGCGTGACCTCGTCGAACGGCTTGAGGAATCTGCAATTCACTACCGTGGGATCGATGCCGTCCGCGGCGAGCGCTTCGGCCGCCGCGAGCGCCGGCAGCACCATCGTGCCCACGGCAAGGATGGCGATGTCCTGACCCTGACGCAGCACCTCCCAGGTGCCGAACGGCACGGCCGGAATATCGGTTGCTGCGGGCGGAACGTCAGGCGAGACGTCGCGTGGATAGCGAACACACAGCGGCCCGGCCGAGTGCGACAGCGCCGTACGCAGGAGCGCGAGCATCTCGGTGCCATTCTTGGGCGCGGTCACCACCATCCCGGGCACCGCGAGCATGTACGCGATGTCGTACAGTCCCATGTGCGTTGGTCCATCCTCACCCACGAGCCCCGCGCGATCCATGCAGAACACCACCGGAAGCTGCTGCAGCGCAACATCGTGAATGACGTTGTCGTACGCGCGTTGCAGGAAGGTGGAGTAGATGGCCACGACGGGTTTGATGCCGCGTGTTGCGAGTCCTGCAGCGAAGGTGACGGCATGTCCCTCCGCGATGCCTACGTCGAAGAAGCGGTCCGGTATCGCGGCGGCGAACACGCTCGTTCCCGTGCCGGCCGGCATTGCGGCCGTGATGGCAACTACGGACGTGTCCTGTGTCGCGAGCTCGGTGAGCCCCTTCCCGAACACCGCCGTGTACGCGGGATTGGCTGCAGCCGCCGCCTTCTTCTGCTTGCCCGTGGACGGATCGTGTCCCGCGGGAAGCGCGTGCCACTTCTCGTGATGCTCGCCCGCCGGGAATCCTTTCCCCTTCTTCGTGATCACGTGCACGAGCCGCGGTGTGCGCATCCCCTTCACGGCCGTCAATGTGTCCACGAGGACGTCGATGTCGTGTCCATCGATCGGGCCGAAGTAGCGGAAGCCGAGCTCCTCGAACAGCACTCCGGGCGTGAGAAATGTCTTCACGCTCTCTTCCCATCGGCGCACCACCTGCCCCAGAACCGACAGCGGACCCGGAAGCTCATCGACCACGTTTCCGATCTTGCTGCGCAACCGGTTGTAGATGGGATTGCGCTGAATCTGACCCAGATATTTCGAGATGGCGCCTACATTCGGCGCGATCGACATCTCGTTGTCGTTCAGGATGACGATGATGTCACGGTCAGACGCGCCCGCATTGTTGAGCCCCTCGTATGAAAGCCCAGATGTGAGCGCGCCATCGCCCACGACTGCGAGCACGCGAAAGTCCTCGTGCTTGAGATCGCGTGCGGTCGCCACGCCGAGTGCGGCCGAGATCGCGGTGGCGGCGTGTCCGGCGCCGAACACGTCGTAGTCACTCTCGTCTCGCTTGAGAAAGCCCGAAATCCCGCCCTCCTGTCGCAGCGTCTCGAATCGATCGCGGCGCCCTGTCAGGAGCTTGTGCGGATACGCCTGATGTCCGACGTCCCATACGAGCTGATCGCGCGGAGTGTCGAACACGTGATGCAGCGCAACCGTGAGCTCGACCACACCGAGGCCCGCCCCGATGTGACCGCCCGTGCGCGAGCAAATGTCGATGAGCGTCGCACGCACTTCGTCGCTGACGGCGCGCAGCTGATCGCGCGTGAGCGATTTCAGATCGGCGGGAAAATTGACAGGAGGTAGCGACATCGGGTCTTGGTCAGGGAATGAAGCACTCGGAGCGTGCGCCCGTACGGCAACATCCGCTCAACTCGTGCGTGCGATTGCGTATCTCGCCAGCATCTCGAGTGTTGCCGTTCTCAGCCCCGCATGCTCCAGTGCGGTACATGCATCATCCACCAGCGTTGCGGCGCGCTCGATCGCGCGCTCGACACCCAGGAGCATCGGATACGTGCTCTTGCGCAGTTCGACGTCCCGCCCAGCGGTCTTGCCGAGAGCCGCGGTCGTCGATGTCGCATCCAGCACGTCATCCGCAATCTGAAATGCCAGTCCGATCGCGTTTCCATATGCGGTGAGCGCGTCGAGAACCATCGTGCTCGCGCCTGCCGCGATGCCGCCGATGCGCGCGGAGGCACTGATCAGCGCACCCGTTTTCGCGGAGTGGATGCGCTCCAGCCGATCGATGGACAGCGAGCTCCCCTCGCCTTCGAGATCGAGCAGCTGGCCGCCAACCATGCCGCCGCCTCCGGACGCCCGCATCAACTCTCGTACAATGGCGGCTTGAGAGGTGTTGGGCAACCCGAGCCGAGCCCCGGCGTCGCAGGCCGCGCGCACGGCTAGCGGGACCATGACCACCCCCGCAGCCGTCGCGATCGCGACGCCGTGCACACGATGCGTCGTGGGGCGGCCGCGGCGCACGTCGTCGTCATCCATGCAGGGGAGATCATCGTGTACGAGCGAGTAGGCATGCACGACTTCGATGCACGCCGCGAGCCCGCTCGCATCCTGCTCGCCTCCGCACGCGCGATAGGCCGCCAACATGAGAATGGGGCGCAGCCGTTTGCCCTGTCCCAGAATGCTGTAGCGAATCGCCTCTGCTACTGGCGCGGGCAGCGCACCGAGTGCGTCGCTCTCGCACAGGCGGCTGAGCTCGCGATCGACACTGGCGCGATCGGCGGCGAGGTCGAGTGTGTCGCCCACGTCGACGCCGCCCGGCGCGTCAGCTCTCGAAATCAGCGAGCGTGAATCCGCCATCGGATTCCTCAATGAGCTTCCGCACGCGCGCCTCTGCCTGCATGAGCGCGGCCGACGCGGCGCGGAGCCGCTCGATGCCCTCCTCGAACAGCCGCAGCGCATCATCCAGTGGCACCTCGGATCGCTCGAGCTCCTCCACGATCGTCTCGATGCGCGCGATGTCGGTCTCGTAGCTCACGTCTGCTCATCCGTCGTGCGAGGCGATTCGTGCACCGAGCGAGTGGTCGCGCGAACGGTGCCGTCGCGCACCAGGAGCTCGAATTCGAGGCCGGGAGCGAAGTCCGACGTGCTCGCGAGCGTCGCACCCGATGCGTCACGGGCAACCGAGTAGCCGCGGGCGAGCGTTGCCAGCGGGCTCAATGCGTGCAGCTTGCCAGCGATCGCGGTCATGCGCGCGTTCCGACGCTCGGCCGCGCGCGTGACGCCAATGTGCAGATCGTGCGCGGCGTGCCCCACGCGATCGCGCCGGCGCTGTACCTGGCGGACGAGCGCCTCGCGCAACGCGAGCAGCATCGCCGCGGCTTCGGCTCGCGCCTCCGCCAGCACCGGCACCGCGGCTTCCGCAGCCGCCGATGGTGTGGCGGCCCGATGGTCGGCCACGAGGTCACAGAGTGTGATGTCCACCTCGTGACCGACAGCGGAGATCGTCGGGATCGCACAGGCCGCAAGCGCCCGCGCGACGACTTCCGAGTTGAAGGCCCAGAGATCTTCGCGCGCGCCGCCGCCACGGCCGATGATCACCGTGTCGACCTGACCCCACCGCGCGACGCAGCCAATCGCGCGCGCGAGATCGGCTGGCGCACCATCGCCCTGTACCTTCGCTGGAATGAGCACGATCTCGACGGTCGGGCATCGTCGGCGCATGACCGCAATGATGTCGCGCAGCGCGGCGCCATCGGGACTCGTGATCACCGCCACGCGACGCGGAAAGCGCGGGAGCGCACGCTTGCGGGACGGCTCGAGCAGCCCGTCCGCGCGCAGTCTCGCCGTCGCTTCGTCGAGCGCCTTGCGCCAGAGTCCATCGCCCACCGCGTCGATCGCCGAGATCACGCACTGCAGCGAGCCCTGTGCGGGATACACCGTGGGCTGTCCCAGCGCCACCACCTGCATGCCGTCTTCGGGAGCGGTCGGGACGCCGCGCTGATCGCGTGACCACATCACACACTTCACTTGTGCAGACGCGCCGCGCAAACAGAAGTACCAGTGACCGTTGCGATGCGATTTGAAGTCGCTGATCTCGCCGCGAATCCAGATCCGGGGAAACGCCCCTTCGATCACGTCCTTCGCCTGCTGCGTGAGCAGCTCCACGGAGATTGCGCTCTCGGGCGACGATCCGGGTATCTGTGGCACCGACAGCGACATCGCCGCTGCCATGATCGAGCGCGGCCCGTACGCGCGCGGCGGCTCGGCCACTGGAAAGAGCTGCGGCTCGAGCAGCTCCGCCTGGGGAGCCGGCCGTCGCGTTCCACGTTTCATCGGCGTGCGCTCTGCTCGGCCGCGCGGACCGTGTTCTTGAGGAGCATGGCGATCGTCATCGGACCCACGCCGCCCGGGACTGGCGTGATCTTCGACGCGCGCTCCCGCGCGCTCGCGAAGTCGACGTCGCCCACGAGGCGGTACCCGCTCTTGGTGGACGCGTCCTCGACGCGATTGATCCCCACATCGATCACGACCGCGCCTTCTCGCACCATGTCGCCCGTGATCATGTTCGCCTTTCCCGCCGCGACGATCAGAATTTCCGCGCGCAGCGTGTGCTCCTTCAGATCGCGCGTGGCACTGTGGCACACAGTCACTGTGGCATTTGCGTTCGGACCGTTCTGCACCATCAGCGCCATCATTGGTTTCCCGACGATGTTGCTTCGGCCCACGATCACGCACTCCTTCCCTTTCGTCGCGGTGCCGGAGCGCGCGAGCATCTCCTGCACGCCCGCCGGCGTGCACGGCACGAAGCCATCGCGATCGCCGATCAGATTCTTCCCGACGTTCACGGGATGAAAGCCATCCACATCCTTCGCGGGAAGAATGGAGCGGATGACGACTTCCGCATCGAGATGTTTGGGCAGCGGCATCTGCACGAGAATCCCGTGGATCGCGGGATCCTCGTTCAGGCGCTCGACCTGCGCGAGCAGCTCCTGCTGCGTGGTCGCTGCGGGCATGTTGATCGCGACACTGTGCATTCCCGCTTCATCGCACGCGCGTCCCTTGTTGCGCACGTAGACCTCGCTCGCGAGATCGTCGCCCACCAGCACGACCGCCAGCCCCGGCTTGATGCCGCGCGCCACGAGCCTCGCGACCTCGAGCGTCACCTCCTGGCGGATGCTCTTTGCGATCGCGTTCCCGTCGATCAGCTCAGCGGGCAAAGTCCACCGCCCGCTGCTCGCGGATGACCACGATCTTGATCTGACCCGGATACTGCAGCTCGGTCTCGATGCGGCGCGCGATCTCCTCGCTCAGGGCCGCCATGCGGAAGTCGTCCACGTCATCCGGATTGACGATCACTCTGATCTCTCTCCCAGCCTGAATGGCGAACACCTTGTCGACACCCGAGTAGCTCGCTGCGATGCGCTCGAGCCCCTCCAGTCGCTTGACGTAAGTCTCGAATGCCTCTCGGCGCGCGCCTGGCCGGGATCCGGAGATGGCGTCCGCGGCCTGCACGAGCACCGAGATCTCGCTCTCGTGCGGAACATCATCGTGGTGCGCCGCGATGCAATTTATGATGAGCGGGTGCTCGCCGTATCGCGTCGCAACCTCCACCCCGAGCTGCACGTGCGTGCCTTCGTGCTCGTGCGTGAGCACCTTGCCGATGTCGTGGAGCAGCGCGCCCCGCTTCGCCATCGTCACGTCCAGCCCGAGCTCCGCCGCCATGATTCCGGCGAGATGCGCGACCTCCTTCGAATGATGAAGGATGTTCTGCCCGTAGCTCGTGCGGTACTGCATGCGCCCGATCAAGCGGATCAGCTCGACGTTGAGTCCGTGCGCTCCCACCTCGTACGCCGCCTGCTCGCCCATATCCTGAATCGCCGCGTCGACCTCCTTCTTCGATTTGTCGACGACCTCCTCGATCCGTCCCGGGTGGATGCGTCCGTCGGCCACGAGTTTCGACAGCGCGACGCGCGCGACCTCGCGGCGCACGGGATCGAAGCACGACACGACGACCGTGTCCGGGGTGTCGTCAATGATCACATCGACCCCGGTGGCGAGCTCGAAGGCGCGAATGTTTCGTCCCTCGCGACCGATGATGCGTCCCTTCATTTCGTCGTTGGGGAGCGACACGGACGACACGCTGATCTCGGAGGTGTGCTCGGACGCGATTCGCTGCACGGCCAGCGCGACGATCTTCTTCGCTTCGCGCTCGGCGTTGCGGCGCGCAGTCTCGCGGATCTCGCGCAGCTGGTTCGCGGCATCCGCGTGCGCCTCCTCGGCCAGCCGGCTGATCATCTCCGCCTTGGCGTCCTGGGCGGACATGCCGGCGAGCTGTTCGAGCCTCCGCCGGCCCTCTGCGCTCAGCTTCTCGAGCTCGCCTTCACGCTCCACCACCGCGTTCTCGCGGCGACTCACTTCGCTGACGCGGCGCGCGACTTCCTTCTCGCGTTGCTCGAGAATGTCGATTTTTCGGTCGAGATTGCTGTCGCGTTCCTGGACACGTCGCTCGCCGCGCTCGATCTCGTCGCGCCGCTTCTGCGCCTCGGCCTCCCAGCTTTCGCGAAGCTTGATCGTCTCTTCCTTTCCCGCCACGACTGCCGCCTTCCGCAGCGCTTCGGATTCGCGAGTCGCTTCATCGATCAGCCGGCGGGCGACTTCCTCCGCGGTGGCGCGCGCGGCGATTTGTGCGGCGCGCTCTCCTCGCATGCCGGCCGAGCGACCGATGAAAAAAGACACCGCGCCGGCGACAATGATGCCAAAGGCCAGCACGGCGTCTATTACGATTTGGTTCATATGTATCTATTGCTCCACACGACGGCGACGTCGCGATTTCCGGGGATATCCTGCCACGCGCGCACAGTCAGCGCGAAGGCCACTGCCCACCAAACAACGTCAAACAGCGTGAGGCAAACGAGGCTAACCGCAACGACAGCTTGGGAATACGCGTCGCTGGCGATCTGCCCAGAAATTACGTCCCATTCGCGAAAAAGGCCAGACCCAGCGGTGGTGCGATGAAGCCAGTGGCCGGTCAGACGCCTCGCTTGCCGGGCGGAAGGAGCCGCCGGAGCTCGACCGAGAGTCCCCGCATTCGCTCCGCGAGCTCCTCTCGCCCATCCTGAGTCTTGAACAGCTCGTCGGTGATCTGAAGTGCCGCGAGAATCGCAGCTTTGTGCGACTCGACCGTCGCGCCGGCATTCATCACCCCCCGGATCGTCTCGTCGACGTACTTGGCAACGGCTCGCGTGTGCTCGGCGGGCTCATCGCTGCGGATCGTGTACTCCTCGCCAACGATCGTCACCTTGACCGAAGACTTGCGGCTCATCGGTGTGCCTCTGTTTCCTGTTGTTGCCGCAGAAAGCGGAGCTTCTCGAGCAGCTGCTTCGTACGAGCCTTCGCGGCATCGAGCCGCTCGCGAAGCTCGCGATTCTCCTTCTCGAGCGCCGCGGCATTGGCTCGTCCCGCGGGCACGGGAGGCGCGGATTTGAGCCTCGCCTCCGCCTCGTGCGCTCGGCGTCGCCAACCGGCCATCTCGTCGGCGAGGGAGTGAATCAGATGCTCGAGATCCTGGAATGCGACCAGATCAGGTCGTTCGTTGTCTGACACCAAGCTCTCCCTCCAGGGTTCGCACAACCTTGTCGCGACGGCCGGCAACTTCCTTGTCACGTAGAGTGCGTTCCGGATGCCGGAAGGTCAATCGCCAGGCGATGCTCCGGAAGCCGTCGGCGATCCCGGCACCTCGATATTCGCTGAGCAGCGTGAGTGACTCCAGCAGCTCGCCGCTGGCTTCGCGAATGGTGCTCTCCACGCGCGCTGCGGCCAGATCGTTCGGCACGAGTAGCGCGATGTCGACGAACGTGGAAGGTGTGGGCGGGAACGGCCGGAAGCTGAACGAGCGCGCAGGCGCCATACTCGTTTCCGACTGCAGCTTCGACTGCCCGGGCGGAGCCACGGGCTCGGAGGAGACGCGCGCGAGCGTGAGTTCGATGCCGAAGGCAGCAGAGGCCCACACCGGCGCGTCGAGAACGAGTCGCTTCACGGATCCGCGCACGTCGCCGGCGATGGCGATCTCCCAGAGCTCGTTCGCCGCTCCGACGTTCCGCAGCTCGATCCCTTCGCCGTTCGCGACGGGGAGCGCGATGAGCTCCGCCAGTCCCTTCGCGTCCCACTCGTCCACATCGGGTGTGGTCGGTTCCGTCCAGTGCGGCGGATGCCGATGACCCATCACGATCGCCGCGACGCGCATCTCCTCGCGTGGCAGGCCACTTGGCGAGGGCTGGAATGTGCTTCCGATCTCGAACAGCCGCACGTCGCGATGCCGCTGGGCGAGATTGTGCTTCGCACGCCGCGCGAGAGTCTCGAGCAGATCGCGGCGCAGCCAGGATTCATCCTCGGCCATGGCGTTCGCGAGTCGCACGTGGGTCGCATCGCTGCCTCGGACGAACGGCATCGACAGCGCCTCGAGCAGCCCGGCGCGTACGCACACTTCGCGAACTCGGCGGGTGAGCATCGCCAGCGCCGAGTCGGGCACCGTTCCGCGTCGAAACGGTCGCAGCTCATTCGAGAACGAATCGTAGCCGCGCAGGCGCGCGATCTCCTCGATCAGATCCACGTTTCGTGAGACATCGGGACGCCACGTCGGAATGGTCACCGATGCGCGTCCGTTTGCGAATGCGCTCACCGTGAATCCCACCGATGTGAGCAGCTTCGCGATCTCGGGCTCGGCAACGGGCTCGCCCAACAGACGGGCAACGTGGTCGGTCGCAAGTGGGATCGAGGGCGCGGACTTGGGCAGCGGATAGAGATCGACGGGCGCACCTTCGATGCTTCCGCCGGCCACGGCGACGAGCAACTGCGCCGCGCGGGCCAGTGCGCGAGGAATCCCTTCGATGTCGATGCCGCGCTCGTAGCGATAGCTGGCGTCCGTGGACAGCTGCAGCGCGCGTCGCGTGCGGCGCACGCTCGCGGGATCGAAGTAGGCGACTTCGAGGAAGATGTCGCGCGTTGCATCACTCACTTCGCTCGTGCTGCCTCCCATCACGCCGGCTACCGCCTGCGCGTGAGCGGCATCCGCAATCACCGTCATCGATGGCTCGAGCTTCCGATCGACGCCATCGAGCGTGCGTATCGTCTCGCCCACGCGCGCGCGACGCACCACGATGGCGGCGCCGCCGAGCAGCGCTGCGTCGAACGCGTGCATGGGTTGTCCGACTTCGTGCAACATGTAGTTCGTGACGTCGACGACGTTGTTGATCGAACGGCTCCCCACCGCGGCGAGTCGCTCGGCGAGCCACGCAGGACTCGCCCCCACGGTAACGCCGCGAACGAGCACGCCCGCATAGCGCGGACATCCCTCCGGATCCTCGAGCTTCACGCGAATCCCGCCGCTCGCACTGTCGTTCGTCGCGCGCACGAGCTGTGGAATGGTCGCGGTCGCGCCAGCGAGCGTGGGCAGCTCCGCGCGGCCGCCAGTGGCCGCCGCAATTTCGCGCGCGAGTCCCAGATGCGAGAGCAGATCTGGCCGATTCGGCGTGACGTCGACCACGATGCGAGTGTCGCCGGCAGGCACCGCGTTGAGAAAGGGCGTTCCGGGTGGAAGCTCCGTGTCGAGCTCGAGGATGCCCTCGTGGTCGGTGCCCAACTGCAGCTCGCGCGCGGAGCAAAGCATTCCGTTGGATGTCGCGCCGCGAATCTTTCGCTTCTCGAGCTTGAGACCGCCGGGAAGCGTCGTGCCCGCCGCCGCGAACGGATACTTTGCGCCCACCTTCACGTTCGGCGCGCCGCATACGACATCCAGCAGCTCGCCCTTCCCCGCATCCACCTTCGTCACCCAGAGATGATCGGAGTCCGGATGTGGTCCGGCCTCGACCACCCGTCCCACGACCACGCTCGCGAGATCGGCGCGCAGTCGCACGAGCTCATCGACCGGGCAGCAGCGCGCGGTGATCAGGTCGCGAAGCTGCTCGGGCGTGTAGTCGAACGAAACGATCGCGCGCAGCCACTCGTACGATGCATTCACTGGGCGAACTGCTCGAGGAAGGAGATGTCGGAGTCGTACTCGATGCGAATGTCGGGGATGCCGAAGCGCTGCAGCGCCATGCGCCCCGGTCCCATACCGAACGCCCAGCCCGAGTAGCGCTGCGCGTCGAGCCCCGCGGCCTCGAGCACGCTCGGATGCATCATGCCGCACCCCAGGATCTCGACCCAGCCGGTCTGCTTGCAGGTCGCGCATCCGTCGCCGTTGCAGATGCGGCAGGCCACATCCATCTCGGCACTCGGCTCAGTGAACGGAAAGAAGCTGGGACGGAAGCGCGTCTTCGTCTCGCCGAAGAATCGATTCGCGAAAATGGCGAGCGTCGCCTTGAGATCGACGAAGGAGATTCCCTCATCCACCGCCATTCCCTCGATCTGCGCGAACATCGGCGCGTGCGACGCGTCGAAGAAATCGCGGCGGTAGACGTTCCCCGGAATGAGGACGCGAATCGGCGGCTCGTAACGCTGGAGCGTCCGCACCTGAACGGGCGACGTAT